>NZ_JBEZKW010000071.1:0-33904 GCF_040651795.1 Streptomyces sp. NPDC048361 | reverse complement strand
GGACCCCGATGGACAGGCCCATGTCGTGAAAGAGCGGCAGCCAGCTCGCGATGGGGGTCTCGGCGCCCAGGCCGCACCCGTCGATGACCTGCCGGCCGCCCGGCATCGAGCAGCGAAGGGCCGCCACCTGTGACACCGCGCGGCTCCACCACGGAAGGCGCGACCGCTCAGCACCGGGTGCCCTACAGGGGCGCGGGGAACTGCGCGAGCAAGCCAGCACGGCCCGCACCCAAAAGCGGGGTCAGCGGCACGGGGAACTGCGCCAAAGAGACCGAGCAAGCACACACCGCCCAGCATCGATCAGTCAGGGGCGCGGGGAACTGCGCGAGCAAGCCAGCACGGCCCGCACCCAAAAGCGGGGTCAGGGGCGCGGGGAACTGCGCGAATGCCCCCGGCCGCCGGACAAAAGCGGGATTCCGCCCGCAAGCCACGCTCTCAACTCCCTTGCGGAGCAAACCACGCTCTCACCCCCTGCGGCGCAGGCCACGCACTCAACTCCCCTGCGGCGCACGCCAATCCCGCACCAACCCCGCCACCGCAACCCCCAACGCCAGCAGAACCAAACCCGCCGCCACGGCAAACGTCACCCGCATCCCCGAAGCCACCGCCACCGCCCCCGCCGAGGCAACCGCACCCCCGGCGGCGGACACGGAACCGGAACCCGCCGCCCCCGCCGCCGCCGCGAACACCGCCCCCATCACCGCCGTCCCCGTAATGAGCCCCAGATTGCGCGAGAGATGCAGCATCCCGGAAGTCACGCCCCGCCGCTCCGGAGTCACATCGGCAAGCACCGCCGTGTTGTTGGCCGTCTGGAACACCGCGTAGCCGCCGGTGACGACCACCAGCGGGCCGACGTATCCGAGCACGCCGAACGACACCGGCGTCACCGACAGGAGCACACACCCGGCCGCTGACGCCGCGAGCCCGGCGACCGTCGTGCGGCCCGCGCCGAAGCGGTCCACGAACCGGCCCGCCGGCACCCCGGACAGCGCGGCGACGAGCGGCCCGGCGGACAGGACGAGGCCCACCAGGGCGTCCTGGAGGCCGAGCGCACGGGAGAGGTAGAACGGCCCGACCACCAGCGTCGCCATCATCACCGTGGAGACGAGCGCGCTCATCACGAGGCTCGCGCTCAGCGCCGGGTCACGGAACATGGCCGGCCGGAACAGCGGCGACGCCGCCCGCGTCTCGACCCGTACGAAGACGACGGCGCCCGCCCCGGCAGCGACGAGCAACGCCACGCCGAGCGCGCCGACCCGGCCGTGCCCGAGCGTCATGGCGAGCGCGTACGCCGTGAGCGTGGCGGCGAGCAGCACCGTGCCCAGCCGGTCGAACCCCGCACCCGGGGTGCCGGTCCGCTCCCGATCGGCGGGCACGTACCGGCGGACGAGCAACAGGCTCACGAGCCCGAGCGGCACGGCGACGAGGAAGACCGCCCGCCAGCCGAACCCCGCGATCAGCACACCGCCGAGCGACGGGCCGAGCGCGGTACCGGTCGCGGACATCGTGCCGAGCAGCCCCATCGCCCGCCCGGTCCGCTCCTTGGGCACGGTCTCGCCGACGAACGCGAGAGTGAGCGCCATCATCACCGCCGCGCCGACCCCCTGCGCCGCCCGCGCCGCGATCAGCACCCCGAGGGCGGGCGCGGCCCCGCACAGCAGCGAGGCCGCCGTGAACAGCGCGATCCCCGCGAGGAGCAGCCGCCGCCGGCCGAGCAGATCACCGAGCCGCCCGGCGCCCACGATGAGCGCGGTCACGGCGAGCAGATACGCGAGGACGACCCACTGCACCTGCTGGAACGAGGCACCGAACGCGTGGGTCAGGCCCGGCAGGGCGACATTGGCGCTGCTGGTGCCGAGCGAGGACAGCAGCATGGAGAGCGAGAGCCCGGCCAACGCCCACCGGACCGACCCCGGCCCCGCCGCACCCGTGCCCGCCCCTGCTTGCGACTCGCGCCCCGCAGCCACCCCGGGCACTTCTCTGTCGATGGACGCCACTCTGAACCCCGCTCTCCGCGCCGGAGCCCGCCGAAGGGGCTCATGCCGGAGAAGGTGCTCCCTTGCACCGGGAACAGCAACAAACGTTGCCAGTTCCGGGACGGGCGGGGTGGAATGCCCGCATGGCGCACACGGAACAGCCCAAGGCCGCACCTCTCCCCTCGCCCCACCAGGCGGTACTGGACGAGGTGGGCCCCCGGCTGCGGCGGCTGCGCGCGCAGCGCGGGTTGAGCCTGGCCGCGCTCGCCGCGACGACCGGGATCTCGAAGAGCACCCTGTCCCGGCTGGAGTCGGGGCAGCGCCGCCCGAGCCTCGAACTCCTGCTGCCGCTCGCGAGCGCGTACGGCGTGCCGCTCGACGACCTGGTGGGCGCGCCCGAGGTCGGCGACCCCCGGGTCCGGCTCACCCCGCGCCCGCTGCGCAACGGCGGCACGTTCGTCCCGCTGACCAGGACCCCGGGCCCCCTCCAGGCGTACAAGCTCCTCATCCCGAACCGGGGCACAGAACCCGACCTGCGCTCTCACGACGGGTACGAGTGGCTGTACGTCCTCGACGGCAGGCTGCGGCTCGTCCTCGGCGAGCACGACCTGGTCCTGGGCCCGGGGGAGGTCGCCGAATGGGACACGAAGGTGCAGCACTGGTTCAGCAGCGCGGACCTCCGCCCGGTGGAGGTGCTGAGCCTGTTCGGCCGACAGGGGGAACGCATGCATGTGCGGGCGAAGCCAAGGGCCTGACGCCCGGGCCTGACCAGCTCACCCGGACCGGGTCGGCGCGTCCCGCGGCCACCGGATCGTGTCGCAGGACGGCCAGGATCGTTGGCGTTCACGAACATCCCGTGTTGAGCGAGAGGTGAATTCCTGTGCGTCACATGAGCATGGCCCTGGCCACGGCGGTCGTGGCCATCGGCCTGGCCGCCCCGATGGCGAGCGCCGCCCCCGTCTCCAAGCCCGCACCGCCGTACACGTACGCGTCCTGCCTGGCCGCCACCAAGCAGAAGGGCGAGTCCCCCTCCTACAGCAAGTGGCACTGCGACCAGCTGGTGAAGAAGGGCTGGGTCAAGCCGCCGAAGCACTGATCACCGGAGTCGGTTCCCCCCGCCGTCGAAGGCCCGGCCCAACCGGGTGAGCCCCTCGCGGATCTCGTCCGGGGCCGAGGTGACGAAGCAGAGCCGCAGGGAGGCGGTGTCGGGGGTGCCGGCGAAGAAGGGCGCGCCGGGGACGTAGGCGACATCGTGCTCAACCACGCGCGGCAGCAGGGCAGTTGCGTCACAGCCCGCCGGGAGCCTGGCCCACAGGAACATGCCGCCTTCGGGCCGGTTCCAGGTCGAGCCCTCGGGCAGCGCGCCGCCCAGCCCCGCGAGCATGGCATCCCGGCGCTCCCCGTAGGCGGCCCGCACGGTGGCGAGGTGCGCGTCCAGGTCCCGGTCCGCCAAGTACCGTGCGGCGGCGAGCTGGTTGATGGTCGGGGTGTGCAGGTCGGAGGCCTGCTTGGCTATGACGCAGGCGCGCAGCAGGTCGTGCGGGGCGCGCATCCAGCCGAGGCGCAGACCCGGCGCCATGATCTTGGAGTAGCTGCTGAGCAGCACCGTGCGGTCGGCGGCGTCCTCGTACGAGGAGATCCACGGCACGTGCTCGCCCTCGTAGCGCAGCTCACCGTACGGGTCGTCCTCCACGATCCACAGCCCGCGCCGCACGGCGACGTCGGCGACGGCACGGCGCCGCTCGGCGGTCATGGTGCGGCCGGTGGGGTTCTGGAAGGTGGGCACGGAGTAGAAGAGCTTCGGCCGCTCGCGCACGACGAGCGCGTCGAGGGTGGCCGGGTCGGGCCCGTCGTCGTCGCAGGGCACCGCGACGACCCGCGCCCCGGCGAAGCCGAAGACCTGCAACGCGGCGAGGTAGCACGGGTCCTCGACGAGGACGACGTCGCCGGGTTCGAGCAGGGCGGCGGCGAGCAGGGTGAGCCCCTGCTGCGAGCCGGTGGTGATGAGCAGGTCGTCGGGGCCGGTGGCGAGCCCGCGCTTGGTGACCCGGTCGGCGGTGGCGGCCCGCAGCGCCGGGCTGCCCTCGGTCGTGGAGTACTGGAGCGCGGCGGGCGCCTGCTCGTCCAGCACCGCCCGGAACGCGGCGGCCATGCCCGCGCCGTCGAACAGCTCGGGAGCGGGCAGACCCCCGGCGAAGGAGATCACCTCGGGCCGGGCGGTGAGCGCCAGGATCTCCCGTACGGGGGAGGCACCGACGGACGCGGCACGCGCGGCGAGCGGGGGCACGGCGGCGGCCGAAGAGGCGGCGGGCATGGGGCGGCTCCTGTCGGGTTTGCTCGGACGTCCTACTACCAGCTACCCGGCACCCTACGCAGCGCCCCACCGCACACATCCGGCCATTCCAGCATCCGGGCGCCCGTCTCGGCATGCGGTCATAGGGTGAGGTATCCACGCCGAGCCGTGCGGCTCAACTCATCCTCGTACAAACAAATTCGCACCACACCGCCTTGCCGGGCTCGCGCTCCCCCACCCCCCACTTGTCGGCCACGGCCTCGACGAGCAGCAGCCCGCGCCCACCCTCGGCCCCCGTATTCACACCCTTCGCGACCCCGGGGACCCCGCCCCCGCTGTCCTGCACCTCGACCCGCATGACGGCTCCATCGCACAGCCCCATCCGCAACAGAAACCCCCGCCCGGGCGGCACCCCGTGGAGCAGCGCGTTGGTGACGAGCTCGCTGACACAGAGCAGGACGTCGTCACGCCGGTGCGCGAACCCCCAGTCGGAGAGGGCCTCTTCGGCGAACACCCGCGCGGCGGGAACGGATTGGCGCCGCCGGAGATAGAAGCGTTCGCGGATTTCGTTCTCGTTCACGTTCATGAGGGGAGGGTTTCGGAGGGGGAGGAGCGGGGTGCAGTGCGCCGACCCGTACACAATTTTTGTACGGGTCGGTGATGCGTAACGTACGGGCGGGTGTGGGGAGTTGGTGGGACATGCGACGCCCAAGGAAGCTGTCCCGGAAGAACACGTCGGCGATGAAGTTGGTCGGCGCCCTCGTGGCGAACTTCAGGGAAGCCGCCGGCATGACCCAGAAGGAACTGGCCCATCGTGCGCTCCTTCACCTGGAGATGATTGCCTCGATCGAACAGGGCCGTCGCCTCCTCAAACCCGACCTGGCCCGCTCCCTGGACGGCATCCTCGACACGAAGGGCGCCCTGGAGACGGCGGTGGCCAACATGCCGGAGATCGATCTGATCCCGGCGTGGGCGGAGGAGTACATGGACCTGGAGCGGGAGGCCATCGCGCTGTCCTGGTTCGAGAACCAGGTACTGCCAGGCCTGCTCCAGACGGAGAACTACGCTCAGGCGGTCTTCTTGAGCAAGGTGCCCGCGATGAGCGAGGACGAGATCATCGCGCAGGTCGCGAAGCGATTGGAGCGGCAGGACATACTGCACCAGAAGGAGCCGCCGACCCTCAGCTTCGTCATCTCCGAGGCCATCCTGCGGGACCGCTTGGGCAGCGACGCGGTGCACACCGAGGTGCTGCGGCACCTGCGTTCCTGCGCCTCCCTGCCGGGCCTCACCATCCAGGTGATGCCGCTGGGAAGGCATACCCATGCCGGGCTCAACGGCCCCTTCATCCTGGTGGAGACTCCGGACCATCAGCAGCTGGCCTACGCCGAGACCCAACGGGGCAGCCAGCTCGTCTCCGAGCCCGATGAGGTCAGTATCCTCGCGCAGAAATATGCGATGCTGCGGACGCAGGCTCTCAACTCCGAGCAAACGAGAGGCCTGTTGGACCGGCTACTAGGAGAGCAATGAGCATCGCACTTGCGTGGTTCAAGTCCAGCTACAGCGGCGACGAAGGCGGCGCCTGCCTCGAAATCGCCTGCGACTGGCGCAAGTCCAGTTACAGCGGCAGCGAAGGCGGCCAGTGCGTGGAGGTGGCAACCCACCCCTCAGCCATCCACGTCCGGGACTCCAAGGACCCGGGCGGCCCCTCCCTCACCCTTAACCCGACTGTTTGGCAGGGCTTCCTGACGTCCCTGTGAAACGGGGACTGGTTGCGAGGAGAGACATGAGCACCGAACGCACATGGTTCAAGTCCAGCTACAGCAGCGAAGAGGGCGGCGAATGCGTCGAGATCGCCTGCGACTGGCGTAAGTCGAGCTACAGCGGAAGCGACGGCGGCCAGTGCGTCGAGGTGGCAACCCACCCCTCAGCGATCCACGTCCGGGACTCCAAGGACCCGGAGGGCCCGGCCCTCACCCTGAACCCCACGGCGTGGCACGGTTTCGTCAGCGCGCTCTGAGCCGGGGCGGAGCCCGCCCGGGCTCAGTTGGTGTTGTGCGTGGGGTAGACCTGGACGTCGGCGTAGGAGCCCTTGACGTCGCCCGCACCCGAGGGCCAGTTCAGCGTGATCGTGTGGGTCTCGTTCGGCGGCGTCACCAGGATGTTGGTGGGGTGCGAGAGGCTCTTGCCGCTGGAGTCGATGGTGTACGCGATGTCGAAGACGGCGGCGTCACCGGGCTTGAGGGTGGTGATGCGCGGCTGGGCCTGACCCCGGGCTATGGGGTTCGAGGTGTGGTCGGCGTCCTTGATGTCGACGCCCGCGAAGCCGGTCGCGGAGCAGGTCTTGGAACCCCGGTTGATCATGGTGATGTTGATGCGGCCGGAGGTCTTGTCGGGCGCGGCGTTCTGGGCGTCGATGGCGAGGTCGGACGTCTTGCAGAACGTGGTCTTGCCGTCGCCCTTGCCGGTCCCGTTGACGGCGCCGTTGGCGGAGCCCTTTGCGCCGCCGGACTTGCCGCTGCTGGCGGTCGAGCCGCCGCCACCGGAGGTCTTTGCGCCGCCGTTGGACGAGGCTGAGGAGCCGGAGGAGTCGGAGGAACCGGGGTCGGCGGTGGCCGGGGCGGACGCGGCCGAGGAGGAGGAGCCGGCGGCCTGGCCGTTGGAGGAGTCGTCGCCGTTGCAGGCGGTGAGCGAGAACGTGGCGGCGACACCGAGGGCGGCGAGGGCGGCGATGCGGGTGAGCTTCATGGTGTTCCCCCAGGAGAGGCGTTCGTTCGGTCAGAACTATTTGTAACTCGCAGCGAGTTACGAGCGGTCTCCCACAAGGTCTTCGTTCTGTCACAGGCGACCCACATGAAGGGCACTCAGGAGCTGCATACGCCGGAACGGCCAACCGAGCAACCACGGCTGTGCTGACCGGAGTTGACGCCACGTGGCGCTACCGCTCACCGCGTCACGGGCGAGCCACTCAACCTGTTCGGCCATCGCGAGGCGCAGTCGAGAAACCCACGACGGGACCATCCTCCGAATGGGATACGACTACCTCGAAGGCTCGTTGAGGGAAGGCCGCGGCGAGACTCCGACGCCAGGACAGAGCGATCCGGTCCGCCAACTCACGCGCACCGGCCTCGGACGCAGGGTCCTCCGCGAGGTCGATGAACTGCCACAGACGGAACTGGTTGAGCGTGGCTTCGATCCGCGAGACGTCTCCCTGCAACTGCTCCTTCCAGCCTCGGAAGTTGGCCGGATCGTAGGCGCGGTCCCAGAGCACACAGCCTTCCACCTCCACGAAGCGCGGCATGAGCACCCGTGCGAACGCGGCCCATTCTCCGAGACCCGCGTGCTGAGCGAGATAGTCCAGGTAGTCGAGCCCACCGCCGAACGCCTGCACCCACTCCTCTACGTCGGGAACTTCTCCCACATCAACAGGATCGCCGTACTCGCTCATCGCGGAAGCTCCTCGGGTCCGGGCGGGCGGGAGCCGGTGTCGACCGCCTCAAGTCCGCCCGCCTTGCGGCAAGCGAGCCTCCCCACGCTTTCATGAGCAACCTGCTTCGAGAACGCCGGTCGGCCCCTTGGCGCGGGGACCTCGCGCTCCCCCTGTCCAGGACGCCTGCCGGGCCGACCCAGGGGCGGCAAATCTCGTTTCCGCGCGTGCGAATGTTCCGGGAGAATCAACGTGACCCGGACGGTCGGACAGAAGCCTGACCGAGCGGGGCCGACCGTGGGCCGGATCGCGCCGGGCCCGGACGATGCCGCCGGGACCGAATCGAGCCCGGCCGAGCCGAGCATGGGGGCCGGCACACACCCCGGTACCCCGGTATCAGGCACCCCGCACCACCGCACCCCCGCCCCCTCCCCCGCTCCGGAGCCAGGATGACGAAACTGCCCATCACCCTCCACCAGGCTGCCCTGGGGGCCGAGACCTTCAAGGTCATACGGTCCGGGCAGCCGACCGTCCGGGCCGTACTCCTGGACCAGGATCGGTACCTGGGCGCCTACCTCGATCAGGACGCCGCCTACCAGGTGGCGGGGTTGTGGGAACTCGCAGCGTCCTCACCCCGGGCGCTGATTCACCTGCCGCTGCGGAAGAACTCCATGCCGTCCCTCGAACTTCCGTGCACCGGCCGCCCGTTGGACCTCGTCCTGCTGCATCACTCGCTGCACTTCGCACCCTCCCGCTGGAAGGAAGTACGCGCCCGGCTCGGCCCCGCCCGCCCCCGCACCCTGACGCTGCCGACCGGCCCTCACCCGGCCGAAGACACGACCGGCCTCGCGACCCGCCACCACAAGGAGAACCGCGACCTGTTCCACCAGCGCGTGCACGCCGACACGCTGTTCATGACGGGAAGCGCGACCCTGTTCGCGGAAACCGCCCGCCGCTTCCACGACCTCGCGCGCAACGGCCCCGTCTTCGCCCCTGGTCCGGCCACCTACCGGCACTACTGCACCGAGCTGCACTCCAGCGAGGGTCTCCTCGATCGTCGCGCCCGCGAGCTACACATCGAGTACTGCGATCAGTGGAGCGCGGCGTAGAAACACTGAGCCGGGCAGCTCTGTCGATCGGTCAGGTCGAGCAGCATCCAGAATCCCTCCACCTCGGCCGGCCGGGGTCCGGTCGCCCACCCTGCCCCCCGGTCGCCCGGCAGACTCCCCAGCGGGGGCCGGGCGGGCTCAGAGGGAACCGTCGGGTGTCGTCGTCCACTCGGCCTGGAGGTCGGCGGCACGCACAGTAATTGACGCGTCGGTCAAGGCGATCTCGTGCGTGAAGCCGCTGCCGCCGGCCGGGAGGATTTCATCAAGCAGGACGGTGTCGGCCTCCATCCAGTCGATGGAGCACTCATAGTCGATGGCGAAGTGCTCCACCCCGGAATACCTGAGACGCAAACCGGCATCGTGTTTCCATCGACTCGGCGCGAATTCCAGGACAAGCTCCCCGCTCTTGTCGGTTACCACCCGAATCCCGGAAAGCTCAAGATCCTTTACGCAGCGACCGTTTCCATGCCCCATGTCGTAATGTGCCGGATCGGAAGCAAAAGCCCAGGCGCCGGGAGGCAACTTGGCGCAGAGTGTGGGCAGTATGGCCAGGTAGGCCGTCGGGTCGAGAAAGAAACCGCCGGACTCCCAGACGGCCCTGACGTACTTCATGTGCAACCTTCCGCTGCGAGAAGCCAAGCCGTTGAAGCGTCTAGTTCAATGCTTGGGTCACTTGCCGCAGTTTGACCCAGGCGTCCGGCTGGGTTCCGTCGCCGAGGGTGTAGTGCAGGGCGGGGGCGGCGGCGGAGCCGAGCCGAAGGGGCGCCTGGTGCCGGAATGACGCTTCATCCTGGCCGAAGCCGGCCTGCCGTACCACCTCGGAGCCGAGCGTGAAGGAAACCGGCACGGGCAGGGCTTCGAAGTGTGAGGGGGCGGTCAGGTCACGGCGGCCGGTACGCAGGGTGGTGAGCATGGTGGCCAGATTGTGCCGGGCGGCGAGCAGTCGGGCCAGTTCGGGCAGGGCGTCCAGGGGCGGGGGGCTGCCGGGGGCGTACCCGAGGGCGAAGGCGATGTGCTCTTCGACGCCTGCCGTGCTGTGCAGGACTCGCGTGGTGGCGATCCCGGGGTTCTCCGGGTCGCCGACAGCCGTGAGCCAGGTGGGGACGGACTTTCTGGCGCGGGCACGGGCGAGGTCGGTCAACTGTCGCCTCGACCAAGGAAGGTTGACCGGCTCGGCCGTGCCCCAGCCTGCGGGGCGGGCCCCGGTCAGGTGGTGCCAGGCGGCTTCGAGGGCGCCGCCCAGGAGCAGGTCCTCGGTTGCGGGATGGATGGCGCGTATGGAGAGCAGGAGCTGCTGTTCTCCGGCGGCGGCCGCGGAGTCCTCGCCTGGCTTGAAGGGCTCGGCGATGCGGGCTTTGCCGCCTTCGTCGGGCGCGGGCCTGAAGGCACCGTCGTGCCAACGGAGTTGGACGCCGGAGATGCCGTCGTAATAGCCGTGTTCGGGATGCTGGATGATCCAGCGGTTGGGGTGCGTGGCGAGCGCGGCGCGAGTGGGTTGGGTGAGGCGGCAGGGTGGAGGGGTGACGAGGTGCAGGGCACGTCCACCGGCTGCCGCAGCGCTCAGGGCATCCGAGAGCCAGGTGGTCAACGCGATGACCGGGCGATCCTGAAGGATGACGGAGGCGTGATCCGTCTGGACGTCTACGGCCGGCGGGAGGTCGCCGCGTGTCGTGGGCGGGGTGAGGCCTGCGGTGTGGACGACGTCGGTGCGGGCGACATGAGGTGGCCAGACGGCGCCGCCCAGCACGGCGGTCACGCGTCCGGCGAAGGAAGCGGCGAGCCGCTCGCCCTCGGGGACGGCGGTGGTCGCACGGGCCTCCGTCCACCAGAAGGGGCCGTCCGGCACCGGCACTTGGCCACCGAGCAGACGGCGGGCCTCGTGCGGGTGATGAACCAGCTGAGGGGCCTCGACGGAGACGAGGGGCTCGCCGTCGGCGGTACAGAGCTGGAGGACCGCCCCGTCGGCGACCGCGTTGACCCGAAGCTCGGGCCCACCCGCGAATAGGCCGGCGAGAATGGTGGACGGGTCGGGCATGGTCGGGGTGAGGGCGATGACGTCCTTGGTCACGACTGCTCTGTTCCGTCGGTCGGCTGGATGGGTGGAGCGGAGGGGTAGACAAGAGGCGGCCGGAGTGTCGGACCGTGCGACATGAACAAGGCGCCACGGCTACCCGTTGCCCTCGGTGTGCGCATGCCCGAGCATCGGCTGTTCCCCGCGGCAGCGCCAACGGCTTTATCGCGGAGGCGGCGGCGGGGAGGACTTTTTTGCACGGTCCGGTGTTGGTGCGTGACCTGAGCGGCACCGTTTTCGAATGTGGTCCGAGTTGGACTTCCGCCGAATGACGCCTCGGTGAGGTCCGGCCCCCGACCGTCGATGATGTCAGGGGCCTTGAGCCCGTAACCCCCCACCCTCCCGAGCACGCTCTCGGCAATGCGGCTCAAGCCGCGAGCAGAGCCTTGGCGCGGAGGAAGATGTCGTCGTCCTCCAACTCCACGGCCTCCGCTTCGATATCGGTCACGATCCGCTGCAGAACCTTCGCCCACTCGCTGACGAAAACCCGCAAGGGGACCATCGAATCGCCTCGCTCGGCCAACAACGACTCATAGTTCCCGAGCGTGCTGTGCCAGCATGCTTGAATCCTCAGCGAATCACCCTCGCGAACAATTTTCCATTCGGCGGAGAAAGTATCGGACCCCCAGAAGACCTCGGCCTCCGAGAAGTCCGAGCGCTGAATTTCCTCAAGAAGGGGAACAAGGTCGTCGATAAGGGCGGCGAGGTCATAACCGTACGGAAGCCGAACCGGCACCAGATTCCACACGAGGATGGCGTCCTCGGCCTCGGCCGAGTACATCTCGCCGACTGCGTCGGCCATATCGGCGGCGGATTCACAGTTCCGAACGGTCGGGCAACCTGCCTGGATCGAGAAACTCATCGCCGTTCCTATCGCGTCGTCGGGTAAGCGTGAACCTTACCGTTGGGATACACCTTGACAAAGAGCGCATTCGGTATTCGCGTCGTCCCGTCGGGCATGTACTCGATGCAGCCATGCCCTCTGGGAAGCCTGAAGAATCCAGTCTTTCCGGGCCCCAGCTCAGCAGCACGTTCCGTAGCGTAGTGGACATCCGCCGGCGTCCCAAACTTCCCTTGCGGCTTGGCTTCCTTGCTCGCTCGAGCCGGCCCTTCGGACCAGTCGATTCCGTGTTTTGCACCCTTGAGTAGAGGCGCTTCCGGCTTGTATTTTTGACCGTTGACTTCAATTCCACGGCCGACTACGTCGATTTGCTTCTTCCTGCTGAGCCCGTCCAGTTCGCTCTGGCTCTTCATGAAGTCGGCCTGCTGGGCGTCGGTGACCGGGTGCGGATCCTCGGGAGCACCCGAGGGATGCTCGTTGCCCGGGGTCTCGTGGTCGGTGCCCTGGCCAGAACCATGGCCAGGGGAGTGCGGAGTGTGGGGCTCCCCGCCACCCGACGGCGTGTGCGAACCCGCACCGCTGCCCGAGCCACCGCTTGGCGCACGGTGAGTGGTCCCCGGAGGCAGGTTTTCCCCCGTGTGGGCGCTCGCTTCAGGCATGCGCCCACCGACCCCCGCAGGGTGGCGTTCCGGCGTGGCGGGGCGGGCGTCCGTTGGGGTCGACCCATGCTCCTCCGCCCCCTTGGGCGGCGCGTCAGTGACCGGCTTGCCGTCTTTGTCGTACACATGGAACCCGCCGTCTTCGACGACGACTTTGGCCCGGCCTTTGATGTCCCAGACGGTGTGGACGTGGTCCGCGTCGGCGCCCACCCGGATGCGGGACGCGAGTTCGCCGACGCTCGGCAACTTGCTGACCGCCACACCGCCCACTTTCAGGCCGACCACGACCGGGTCGAGGTAGGTACTGAGGTTGGCCGCCGTCTTGACCGCTTTGCTCGCCTTCGAGGCGGCCTCGCCGGCCTCACCGGCCTTCCCCAGCCCCCGCAGAAGCCCGGTCACTCCCCCGACGTTGAAGGTGACGGCACCTGCGGCCCTGGAGGGATTGTCGTGCCAGTTGTCCCAGGCGACCAATCCCTTGAAGGCCTCACGGAGGGCCGTCTTGTCGCGTTCCTCGTCAGGGTCGGGGGCGTCCGGACCGATCGTGTGGTCCATCACCCAGTCGTACGGCCAGAGCAGGTAGAGGCCGATCCCGCCGAAGACGTCTCCCACGCCGCTCCAGGCGTCGCCGGCCGAGCCCCCGATACCGACCAGATGGCCGAGGCCCTTGAGGGTACCGAGAGCCCCGTCGACCACGAAGCCGTCCCAGAAGAAGTTCTTGGCGAAGTAGCCAACCTCCCAGGGGTGGTGGGATTCGGATTCGGGCGTGCCCCAGGGAAGTTTGTCGGCGTGCTCCAGGTCGTCGAGGGCGTAGCCGTACATCACCGTCTGGGCATTCGAGGTGTGGCTGCCGTCGTCGTACACAAACTTGGGACCGCCGACGATCGCCGAGATTTTGCTCGCCGCCCGGTTCTCGGCATCCCGGAACGCACTTTCGGCGGAGCTCACGCCGTCCATGAGGTCCTTGTGCCGGCTGATTTTGTCCTCGTCGTACGTCCAGTCGTCACTTCCCCCAGCACTGTCGACGAACGCGATGGCGTCAGTCTTGAGCTGGGCCAGCCGTTTGGCGAGCGGTCGGGCCTCGACGGAGAACGTCTCCAGTGCGTCGGCCACCGTCTCCAGGTTCTGGGCGAAGATCTCGGCTTTGTCCAGCACCGGCCGCGTGGTGCCCAGGAGTTGTTCGGCCTCTGGCGCCTTGTAGACCCCCGCCAGTGCCTGGAAGCGGGAGTGCACGTCTTTGCCGCCGTTACGGATGCCTGTGGCATCCGTGCGCAGCGCTGACACGTCCTTCTCCAACTGGTCCAAGTTGCCGAGGAATTGGGGTATGCCGGACGGCTCGATCATGTGTTACTTCTTCCCGCCCTGCGGGCCGCCCGGCGTGGGCAGCTTGACCTCAGGCGCGGCGAGCGCCGAGTGCTCGGCGTTCGCGGCCAGCCCGAGGTCTCCGGCGACGTAGTACGCGGTCGCCTGGCGCGCGCCGTTCACGGACTTGGCCGCGCGTGCGCCGAGGAAGAGCACATCGCCCGCAGTCTTCTCCACGAACAGGGCCAGCGCCGCACCGATCGGCCCGGTGGGCGTGCCCACGCCGCAGTAGGCACCGCTGATCGTGCCGGCGGAACTCGCGGCGCTGGTCACGTTCGTCCCGTACGACGTGACGCTCTTGGCCACGTCATCCATCGCCATCCCGACCAGCGAAGTCACCGACTCCACCCCGGACGGCGAGACATCCCACCCCGACATGCCAAATCCCCGTTCCTGCGTCCCCGTGCATTAAAGACTTGCTGCGCTGTGGTCAGCCGATGGCGTCGACGGCCGCCTTCGCCTTGGACAGGGTGGAGTGGGCGGTGCCGTCGTTCAGTTCGAGCGTGCCGCGGACGAGGCGGATGATCTCGCGCACCTCGTTGGCGGCCTTGTTCCAGCGCAGTTCCTTGCCGTGGTACTCGTCCGATACGCCGTCCGCCGTGAACTCGGCCATCGCGGCCTTCACCGCGCGGTCGCGGTCGTTGAGGACACGCTCCAGGTGGCCGATGATCCCGGCCAGGCCGCCCTGTACTTCGGTGGAGGCGCCGGTGTCGTAGCTGCGCCGGTCCAGATTCTGCCCCATGGTCTCTGTCTCCCCCGAGAATTAGTGGCGGGCGCCGAAGCGGGCCGCGTCGAAGTTGGCCGACGCCATGTTCTGGTGGGCGTTGGACTCCTGCTCGTGGTCACCGGCACCGAACGCGTTGTCCATCCCGGACTGGCCGCCCAGAATGTCCTGCAACGACCCGTTCAGGTCATTGGTGATCTCGTCCGCGTGAATCTTGAACTGGTCGAACGCCGACTTGCCCGCGCCGTTGAACTTGCCCTCCAGCGGATCAGCCGCAGCGATCAACTGCCGGATCAACGTGCCCAGATCACTGCTGGACCCATCCGTGCTCTTGCCCAGATCGGACAGCGTCGTGGACCCCATGTCGAACTTCACGCACACACCCCCGCGTCGTCAGCCCCCATCAGGACGCCCCGCCGGTGAAGTGGCCACCCGCGTCCCGTACGTCCCACCGGTCAAGTGCAATTTTTATCGAACAAAAGTTGCAGCCGCAACGCGATTCCCAGCCAAGGGCGCAACACCGACCATGCCCCGGCCGGGTTTCCTGGTTAGGCACTTCACGTCCGAGCGAGGCCTTCCCCTCGTCGCACTTCGGAAGGGGCATGGGGGGCCGCGTTCTCAGAACTGAACATCGGCGAACCGAACACCGGGGAAGCGCAACACCGCCCCGCCTGCCTCGGGCGGGCAGGCGGGGCGGGTGCGCCGGGCGGGGCGGGTATGGCGGGGTCAGAGGTGGTCTCGGGCTACCTCGGTGGCCCAGTACGTGAGGATCATGTTCGCGCCGGCCCGCTTGATGCCGGTGAGGGTTTCCAGGATCGCGCGGTCGCGGTCGATCCAGCCCTTCTCGGCGGCCGCTTCGACCATCGCGTACTCGCCGCTGATCTGGTACGCCGCGACCGGCACGTCCACCGACTCGGCGACCTTGGCCAGGATGTCGAGGTACGGGCCGGCCGGCTTCACCATCACCATGTCCGCGCCCTCGGCCAGGTCCAGCGCCAACTCCCGCATGGACTCACGGGTGTTGGCCGGGTCCTGCTGATACGTCTTGCGGTCGCCGCGCAGGGACGAGCCGACGGCCTCGCGGAACGGGCCGTAGAACGCGGAGGAATACTTGGCGGTGTACGCCAGGATCGACACGTCCTCGTGGCCGGTCTGGTCCAACGCGTCCCGGATCACGCCGACTTGGCCGTCCATCATGCCGGAGGGCCCCACGACGTGGACCCCCGCGTCGGCCTGGACCTGGGCCATCTCCGCGTAGCGCTCCAGGGTGGCGTCGTTGTCGACGCGGCCGTCCGCGTCGAGCACGCCGCAGTGGCCGTGGTCGGTGTACTCGTCGAGGCACAGGTCGGACATGATGACCAGGTCGTCGCCGACCTCCTCGCGTACGGCGCGGATGGCGACCTGGAGGATGCCGTCGGGGTCGGTGCCCGCCGTACCGGCCGCGTCCTTCTTCTCGTCCTGCGGCACGCCGAACAGCATGATCCCGGCGACGCCCGCGCCGACCGCCTCGACGGCGGCCTTCCGCAGGGTGTCCAGGGTGTGCTGGGCCACGCCCGGCATGGCCTGGATCGGGACGGGTTCGGTGATCCCTTCCCGTACGAAGGCGGGGAGGATGAGGTCGGCGGGGTGCAGCCGGGTCTCCGCGACCATGCGGCGCATGGCGGGGGTGGTGCGCAGCCGACGGGGCCGGGCCCCGGGGAAGGATCCGTACACAGTCATGGCCTCTACGCTACGCCGGTGCGCGGGGCGGTTTTCCCCACCCCGTCCCTTCCCGAAGCGGCTGGGTATGCCCATGCGGGCCGGCGCCGAGCAGCAGGGGCGCGGGGAAACTGCGCGACCAGCCACACACGGCCCGCACCCGAGTGCGAACCTGGCCTTCCGGGGTCCGGGGCGGAGCCCCAGGGCGACAGGGCCCCGGGGCTGCGCCTCGGCCCGGACTACGTCGTGCGGCGGCGCCGCGCGCCCGGGCGGCGCTCGCTCGGGCGCGTGACGTGCTCGCCCGCGGAGAGCGCCGCGTCACGACGCGCCGTCCCGAAGTCCGCGAGGGCCTGCGCCAGCTTGAGGACGGACGGCTCCGGAGCCATGACGTCCACCCGCAGCCCGTGCTCCTCCGCCGTCTTCGCCGTCGCGGGCCCGATGCACGCGATCACCGTCACGTTGTGCGGCTTGCCCGCGATGCCCACCAGGTTCCGCACCGTGGAGGAGGAGGTGAACAGGACCGCGTCGAAACCGCCGCCCTTGATCGCCTCACGGGTGTCGGCCGGCGGCGGCGAGGCCCGCACGGTCCGGTAGGCCGTGACGTCGTCGACCTCCCAGCCGAGCTCGATCAGACCCGCCACCAGCGTCTCCGTGGCGATGTCGGCGCGCGGCAGGAACACCCGGTCGATGGGGTCGAAGACCGGGTCGTACGGCGGCCAGTCCTCCAGGAGGCCGGCCGCGGACTGCTCGCCGCTCGGCACGAGGTCCGGCTTGACGCCGAACTCGACCAGCGAGGCCGCCGTCTGCTCGCCCACCGCGGCGACCTTGATCCCCGCGAACGCGCGCGCGTCGAGCCCGTACTCCTCGAACTTCTCACGCACCGCCTTCACCGCGTTGACGCTGGTGAACGCGATCCACTCGTACCGTCCGGTCACCAGGCCCTTGACCGCCCGCTCCATCTGCTGGGGCGTGCGCGGCGGCTCGACGGCGATCGTCGGCACCTCGTGCGGCACGGCCCCGTACGACCTGAGCTGGTCGGAGAGCGAGGCGGACTGCTCCTTCGTACGCGGTACGAGCACCCGCCAGCCGAACAGCGGCTTCGACTCGAACCACGAGAGCTGATCACGCTGCGCCGGCGCGCTGCGCTCGCCGACCACGGCTATGACCGCCTGGTGCCCGTCCGGCGAAGGCAGCACCTTGGCCTGCTTGAGCACCTGGGCGACCGAGCCGAGCGTCGCGGACCAGGTCCGCTGACGGGTCGTGGTGCCGGCGATCGTCACCGTCATCGGGGTGTCGGGCTTACGGCCCGCCGACACCAGCTCGGCGGCCGCGGCCGCGACGGTCTCCAGGGTGGTGGAGACGACCACCGTGCCGTCGCTCGCGCCAACCTCGGTCCAGCACCGCTCGGAGGCGGTACGGGCGTCGACGAAGCGGACGTCCGCCCCGCTCGCACCGCTCAGCGGAACACCGGCGTACGCCGGCACACCGACCGCGGAGGCGACACCCGGCACCACCTCGAAGGGGATGCCCGCGGCGGCGCAGGCCAGCATCTCGCCGGCGGCGTCGCCGTCGAGGCCGGGGTCGCCGGAGATCGCACGGACGACCCGCCTGCCGGAGCGCGCGGCCTCCATGACAAGATTGGCGGCGTCCCTCAACACAGGGATCCCGGCGGTTGTTGACGCCTCGTCAATGACCGTCAGCTGAGGTGTGTCCACACCTGCCCGCGCATGCGCGCGAACAACGTCGAGCACAGCGGGCTCGGCGATCAGGACGTCCGCCGACGCCAGCGCCTCCACGGCGCGCAGCGTGAGCAGTCCGGGGTCACCGGGACCGGCACCGAGGAAGGTGACGTTTCCGGCTGCGGTGGGGTGGGTCGTGGGGCTCAAAGTGCTCGCTCCCCCATAAGACCGGCCGCACCCTTGGCGAGCATCTCGTCCGCGAGTTCGCGTCCGAGGGCCATCGCTTCGTCGTGCGACGTGGGTACGGGACCGGTGGTGGACAGCTGCACCAGCGAGGAACCGTCGGTGGTACCGACAACTCCGCGCAGGCGCATCTCATGAACAGCCTGTCCGTCGTCCAGGAAGTCGGCCAGCGCACCCACAGGTGCGCTGCAGCCGGCCTCCAGGGCGGCGAGCAGGGATCGCTCGGCGGTCACGGCGGCCCGCGTGAACGGGTCGTCGAGCTCGGCGAGCGCGGCGGCGAGGCCGGCATTGGCAGCCGTGCACTCGATCGCCAGGGCCCCCTGGCCGGGGGCGGGCAAAACGGTGTCGACCGAGAGGAACTCGGTCACGACGTCGCTGCGTCCGATGCGGTTGAGCCCGGCGGCGGCCAGGACCACCGCGTCGAGCTCGCCCTTGGTGACGTAGCCGACCCGGGTGTCGATGTTGCCGCGGATCGGCACCGTCTCGATCGTCATGCCGTGGCTGCGGGCGTACGCGTTGAGCTGCGCCATGCGCCGCGGCGAACCGGTGCCCACGCGGGCGCCGGCCGGGAGTTCGGCGAAGGCCAGCCCGTCGCGGGCGACCAGCACGTCACGCGGGTCCTCGCGGACCGGGATCGCGGCGAGCGTCAGATCGGGGTGCTCGGTGGTCGGCAGGTCCTTCAGGGAGTGCACCGCGAAGTCGACCTCGCCGCGCAGCAGCGCCTCGCGCAGCGCCACGACGAACACACCGGTGCCGCCGATCTGCGCGAGGTGCTCACGGGAAGTGTCCCCGTACGTGGTGATCTCCACGAGCTCGACCTGACGGCCGGTCAACTGCCGTACGGCATCGGCCACATGGCCGGACTGGGCCATGGCGAGTTTGCTGCGCCTGGTCCCGAGTCTCAGTGCTTTCTCGGTCATGACCGCCCTCGGTTCTTGACATCGGCGTCGTTCAGATCGGCCCGGGAGACGGCGGCCACCGTGTCCGGGTCGAGGTCGAAGAGAGTGCGCAGCGCGTCCGCGTACCCGGCGCCACCGGGCTCGGCGGCGAGCTGCTTGATCCGCACGGTCGGCGCGTGCAGAAGCTTGTCGACGACGCGGCGCACGGTCTGGGTGACCTCCGAGCGCTGCTTGTCGTCGAGGCCGGGGAGCCGGCCCTCCAGGCGCGCGACCTCGCCCGCCACCACTTCGGCGGCCATGGCGCGCAGCGCGACAACGGTGGGCGTGATGTGCGCGGCGCGCTGAGCGGCGCCGAACGCGGCGACCTCGTCGGAGACGATGGAGCGCACCTGGTCCACATCGGCGGCCATCGGGGCGTCCGCGGACGCCTCGGCGAGCGACTCGATGTCGACGAGGCGCACCCCGGGCACCCGGTGGGCCGCGGCGTCGATGTCGCGCGGCATGGCGAGGTCGAGCAGCGCCAGCTTCACGGGCCCTGCCGGTACGGGGATGTCCTTGCGCTCCGCCGCGATCCTGCGCTCGGTGTTCTCGGCCCAACTCCCGTGCAGCTCAAGGGAGTCGGCGTCGGCACCCGGGGTCGCGGCGGCCGCCCCGTCGGCCCTGAACGCCCCGTCGACCACCCCGAACCCGGCCATCGCGGCACCCGCGGCCGCCGTGCCGGGGAAGTCCACGGGACAGCCCAGAGCGGCGGCGCTCTGCTCGGGCGCGGCCGGGGCCGGCTCGGTGAGGCTCTCGCCGACGGCTTGGGCGACGGCGTCGCCGGTCAGGACGAGGCCGGTGGCGCCGGTGCAGGAGACCGCGATGTCGACTCGTGTCAGCTCCCGTGCGACATCGGCCATCGCGACCGCCCGCGCGGCCGTGCCCGACTCGCCGAGGATTTCGACGAGCCGCTCGGCGCGGGCGTGGGTGCGGTTGGCGACGACGATCTCGTCGATGCCGGTCCGCGCCAGCGTCGCCGCCGCGAGCGAGGACATGGAGCCGGCGCCGATGACCAGCGCCCGCTTGCCCTTGGCCCACTGCTCGACGGGTGCGCCCGCGGCGAGCTGTTCGAGGCCGAAGGTGACGAGCGACTGCCCGGCCCGGTCGATGCCGGTCTCGCTGTGGGCGCGCTTGCCGACCCGCAGCGCCTGCTGGAACAGATCGTTCAACAGCCGACCGGCGGTGTGCAGTTCCTGCCCGAGCGCGAGGGTGTCCTTGATCTGGCCGAGGATCTGGCCCTCGCCCACGACCATCGAGTCGAGGCCGCAGGCCACCGAGAAGAGGTGGTGGACGGCCCGGTCCTCGTAGTGCACGTACAGATAAGGGGTGAGCTCTTCGAGGCCGACGCCGCTGTGCTGGGCGAGCAGCGTGGAGAGCTCGGCGACACCCGCGTGGAACTTGTCCACGTCCGCGTACAGCTCGATGCGGTTGCAGGTGGCGAGCACCGCGGCCTCGGCGGCGGGCTCGGCGGCGAGGGTGTCGTGGAGCAGCTTGCTCTGCGCGTCCGCGGAGAGGGAGGCCCGCTCCAGGACGCTGACGGGGGCGCTGCGGTGGCTGAGGCCGACGACCAGGAGGCTCATGCCGGCATCACGGCGGGCAGATCCCCGTCCGGTCCCTTCCGGCCATTGCCGGTGGCGCGCACCGGCGGCACCGCGGCGGCGGCCGCGGCACTCGCCTCGGCGACGGCGGCTTCCTCGCCGGCCTTGCGCTGCTCGTGGAAGGCGAGGATCTGGAGCTCGATGGAGAGGTCGACCTTGCGTACGTCGACGCCCTCGGGCACCGACAGGACGGTCGGCGCGAAGTTCAGGATGGAGGTCACTCCGGCCGCGACGAGACGCTCGCAGACCTGCTGGGCGGCGCCCGCGGGGGTCGCGATGACCCCGATCGAGACGCCGTTCTCGCTGATGATCTTCTCCAGGTCGTCGGTGTGCTGCACCGGCATCCCGGCCACCGGCTTCCCGGCCATCGCGGGGTCGGCGTCTATCAGGGCCGCCACCCGGAACCCGCGCGAGGCGAAACCGCCGTAGTTGGCGAGGGCGGCGCCGAGGTTACCGATACCGACGATCACAACCGGCCAGTCCTGGGTCAGACCCAGTTCCCGGGAGATCTGGTAGACGAGATACTCGACGTCGTACCCGACACCGCGGGTGCCGTACGAGCCCAGGTATGAGAAGTCCTTGCGCAGCTTCGCGGAGTTGACCCCCGCGGCGGCCGCGAGTTCCTCGGAGGAGACCGTCGGCACGGAGCGCTCCGAGAGTCCGGTGAGCGCTCGCAGATACAGCGGAAGCCTGGCGACGGTGGCCTCGGGGATTCCTCGGCTTCGGGTCGCCGGTCGGTGAGTTCGGCCAGTTGCCACGGTGCTCCTGCGGGATGAGCGGGGCTGCAGGCGGCCAGATGTCCCAGGGCCGCCCCGTCGAGTGCAGGCTATGTCTTTGTGAACGCGTGCACAAAGATGGTGTCCGCTTTGTCCGAGCAAAGTGACCGGGCTCACGCAAGCCGGTGAGGGAATCACGGAACCGCGGCGGGGGTCAGTCCGTTCAGGACCCGAAGGGGGCAAAGCCGCACACTCTCCTCACAGCGATACCCCCGAATCACAGCAAAACGACCCTGATGGTAACCGCAACCATCGCGATACCCCTCATTTCGCTGCTCAGCCGACCGATGCCCGGCAGGGGGATGCCAGGTGCGCTCAAGCGGTCAGCGCGGCCCTGAGGCGGGCGGCGTCCACGCGCCAGAAGGTGTGCTGCTCGCCGTCGACCAGGACGACCGGGATCTGCTCCCAGTACTCCTTGTGCAGCGCCTCGTCCTGCGTGATGTCCTTCTTCTCCCAGGCCGCGCCCGTTTCGGCGCACACGGCCTCGATCACCTCCTGGGCGTCGTCGCACAGATGGCAGCCGGGCTTCCCGATCAGCGTGACCACCCGGTCGGCAGGGTTCCCGCCCGGCTTCTTCGTACGTCGCAGCAAGGGACTCATACCCTCCATTGTCCAGCCCCGGGCTTCACGCGAGGGCCGCACAGTGTTCACGCCATCGCACCCCGGCGCGTCCGGGACCCCCGAACAGACTGGCTATGCTCACGGCATGGCCGCACTGGGATGGCTCACCCCTCGTAGGCGCTCGGCGACAGCACGCAGCGTGCTGGCCGGCGAGGCCGCAGCCGAGGCAGCCCGCAAGTCCTCGCAGGAGCTGGCGGAACGGGCGGCACTCTCGGAACTCTCGGCAGGGCTGGCCGACGAGAAGCCGTCGGAGCCCGAGTTCCCCGTCGTCGGTGACGATCTCGCCGCCGCCTTCTTCGACCTCGACAACACCGTGATGCAGGGCGCCGCCCTCTTCCACTTCGGGCGCGGCCTCTACAAGCGGCAGTTCTTCCAGCGCCGCGAACTCGCCCGTTTCGCCTGGCAGCAGGCCTGGTTCCGGCTGGCCGGGGTCGAGGACCCCGAGCACATGCAGGACGCCCGCGACAGCGCGCTCTCCATCGTCAAGGGCCACCGCGTCTCCGAGCTGATGTCGATCGGCGAGGAGATCTACGACGAGTACATGGCCGACCGCATCTGGCCGGGCACCCGCGCCCTCGCCCAGGCCCACCTCGACGCCGGCCAGAAGGTGTGGCTGGTGACGGCGGCGCCGGTCGAGACCGCCACGATCATCGCGCGCCGGCTCGGCCTGACGGGCGCGCTCGGCACGGTCGCCGAATCCGTCGACGGCGTCTATACGGGACGCCTGGTGGGCGAGCCGCTGCACGGCCCCGCCAAGGCCGAGGCGGTACGCGCCCTCGCCGCGGCGGAGGGTCTCGACCTGTCCCGGTGTGCGGCGTACAGCGATTCACACAACGACATCCCGATGCTGTCACTGGTCGGTCACCCCTACGCGATCAACCCCGACGCGAAGCTGCGCAGGCATGCGCGTGAGCGGGAGTGGCGGCTGCGGGACTACCGCACGGGGCGGAAGGCGGCGAAGGTCGGCATCCCGGCGGCGGCGGGGGTCGGCGCGCTCGCCGGCGGCACGGCGGCCGCGGTCGCCCTCCACCGGCGCCGCCGCTAACCCGGCCGAGCCCCGAGGGCCCCGAGGGCTCCACCCGGCTTTCCTTTGCGGGCCCCGGCCCCACCCGGCTTTCCTTTGCGGACGCCCGGGGCTGCAGCCGGCTTTCCTTTGCGGACGCCCGGGGCTCCACCCGGCTTTCCTTTGCGGGCCCCGGCCCCACCCGGCTTTCCTTTGCGGACGCCCGGGGCTGCAGCCGGCTTTCCTTTGCGGGCGGCCCGGCGTTGGTGTGGTCGCGCAGTTCCCCGCGCCCCCAGGTGGGTTGGCCTTGGCAGGGTGCCCGGCCAGGTATACCCAGCCGGTCATGGGGGCCCCCTGGCCCTTAAGGCCTTGGGGGAGTTTGAGGACGAGCGCCTTTCGGGCGCGAAGGGGGTCTGGGGCGGAGCCCCAGGAGTCTGCACCTCAGCTCAACTCTCACCCCGCGGAGGGTTTCGGGAAGGGGCGGGGTGGGGCCTCCTCCGGGGCCTGGGGCGAAGCCCCAGCGACCCCGGCCGGCTTTCGGGTGCGGACCGTGCTGGGGCACCCGCGCAGTTCCCCGCACCCCTGGAGGGCACCCCGTGCCGAGCAGTCACCCCCACCCCGGCGGAGCCACGCAAGTGGCAACCCCCCGCCCCCCGTAGGGCACCCCGTGCCGAGCAGTCACCCCCGCCCCGGCGGAGCCAGCGGGCACCCGGCGCCGCCCCGGACCGATCACCACTGTCCGTCACCGGGGCCCGGGACCGCCGGAATATTCGAATCGGGGGGTTTCGGCCCACCCCCCTTGGCCCGCCTGCCCCGTTGCCCGTACCCGGCCACAACAGATCCCTGCCGCGGACAGATCCGAAAGCAACCCGATCAACTTCCGGTCACCATGCGTGCTCCGAACAGACGCGTATACGTAACAGAAGCGACGGAATCGACGATTTGAGCAACTGGGTGTAGCGCTCCCTGCACGAAGCGTTATTCTCCTCAGACGCAATCCGGAACCCCGCACATCGCCACGATGGGTGAAAGGTTCCGCACTGCACGTGATGGAAGCTCTGCCTCTGGGAGTCCCGTGTACCCACACGTCGGGGTTGACGCCTCGGGCCTGGCTACGCTGCGCGGGGCGGTCGTCGACCGCCTGCGCGTCTTCGTCCCCACCGCGTACGCCGGCGCCCCTGCCTTCGCCACCGCAACACCCGTCGGGCCCTGTTATGCCCTGGCCGACGGTGGTGCCGCGGTCGGTAGACGGAGCGGCGGCCGCAGCACGGGCACGTCCGCGACGCCCACCGCCCGCCGGCCCACCGCCGACAGCGACAGCGCCCGCATGATGGATCTCGTCGAGCGCGCACAGGCCGGCGAGGCCGACGCCTTCGGGCGCCTCTATGACCAGTACAGCGACACGGTCTACCGCTATATCTACTACCGCGTCGGCGGTAAGGCGACGGCCGAGGACCTCACCAGCGAGACGTTCCTGCGCGCCCTGCGCCGGATCTCCACCTTCACCTGGCAGGGCCGCGACTTCGGCGCCTGGCTGGTCACGATCGCGCGCAACCTGGTCGCCGACCACTTCAAGTCGAGCCGTTTCCGGCTCGAAGTGACCACCGGCGAAATGCTCGACGCCAACGAGGTCGAGCGCTCCCCCGAGGACTCCGTCCTGGAGTCCCTCTCCAACGCCGCGCTGCTCGAAGCGGTACGCAAGCTCAATCCTCAACAGCAGGAGTGCGTCACCCTGCGCTTCCTGCAGGGCCTCTCGGTCGCCGAGACCGCCCGTGTCATGGGCAAGAACGAGGGCGCGATCAAGACCCTCCAGTACCGGGCCGTCCGTACGCTGGCCCGGCTCCTGCCGGACGACGCACGCTGACCGTCCGGCCCCGTCCGGTCACCACCCGCCGACCCGCCACCGGCGGGTCCAACTCACCATCCGTGAGCACTCGATGACGCTGTGGTCCGATCATCTTTCGTCTCATCTTTCGTCCGTAACCCAAGTGCCGCGTCCGTCGTTGTGCGGGATGCAGGCTCCCTGTGGTCGCGCCCTGTCCAGTCCCGCTCACTCGATCGTGTGGATGTGCTCAAGGCGTGCAACCTTCCAGGCCCCTTGGGGAGTCGACCGTGATGACGAGAGGAGGTGCCGCCAGTGATCGCGAACGTATCGGCGCACCGGCGGGCGAACGCCTTCGCCCAGGCCCTGGAAGAAGCCTCGGCGGCCGACCAGGAGACACCCGAGACCGGACCGGCCGAACAGGCCGACACCGGCGGGCTGTTGACCCTGGCGGGTGGGCTCGGCGAACTGCCGAAACCGGAGATGGACCCGCAGGTCAAGGTCGAGCAGCGGGCGCTGCTCATGGCCGAGATGGAGCGCATGTTCGCCGGCGGCAGTGCCGCCGACCCTCAGGTGCCCGAGCAGCGGACCGGCCGCGGCGCCCATCGGGCGACGTCGCTCCGGAAATTGCGACCCCGCTCCCGCTGGTCCAAGGGCATTGCGGCGGGCGGACTGAGTATCGGTGTGGCCGCGGGAGCCTTCAGCGGCGTGGCCGCTGCCAGCTCCGACGCCCTGCCCGGTGATTCCCTGTACGGGCTGAAACGCGGCATGGAGGACCTCAAGCTCGGCATGGCCGACGACGACGCCAGCCGGGGTGAGCTCTACCTCGACCAGGCCTCGACCCGGCTCTCCGAGGCGAGACGCCTGATGGAAAGAGGCCGCTCCGGCGCCCTCGACCACGAGCAGCTCGGCGAGGTCCGGCGCGCCCTCAGCGGCATGGAGCACGACGCCTCCGAGGGCCACCGTCTGCTCCACGAGGCGTACGCGAAGGACGGCTCGCTCGGCGCCATCGCCGCGCTCAACTCCTTCTCCCAGGCGCACCGCGAAAGCTGGAGCAAACTGCGGGGCAAGCTCCCCGCGCAGCTGACCGACGTCGGCGACAAGGTGAACTCGGTCTTCACCGCCATAGACCAAGAAGTCGGGCCGCTGCAGTCGCTGCTGCCCAAGTCGTCGTCCAAGACCCACACCCGGCAGGACACCACCTCACACCCCGGCACCCCGGGCACGAGCCATCCGTCCTCGCCGTACGCCCCATCGTCGGGCTCCCCCTCCCGTCACGGCGCCCCCGCCACCGGCGGAAAGCCGCAACAGCCCTCCACCACGCCCTCCAACGAGGGCCTTCTGGGCGGCAACACGGGCGGCCTGTTCGAGCCCGGCACGGGAAGCGGCACCCCCGCCCCCCCCGGCAAGATGGCCAAGCCCCCGGTCCCGGACGTCACCCTGCCCCCGCTCCTGCCCGGCCTGCTGCCGGGCCTGGGCATCGACGCGGACAAGGCGGAGTAACCCGGCGCAGGACACCCGTACAGACGCGTGAAGGGAGGGGCCGGAACAACCCGGCCCCTCCCTTCACGTACGCGGATTCACGTACGCGGACACGTGACTCGGGTGCACGTACTCAGAAAAACACCGACCGCCGCTGCACGAGGAGCTTGTACAGCGTGTGCTGGATCTGTTCGCGTACCTGGTCGGTGAGGTTGAACATCAGCATCGGGTCCTCGGCGGCCTCCGGCGGATAGCCGTCCGTCGCGATGGGCTCGCCGAACTGGATGGTCCACTTCGTCGGCAGCGGCACCAGACCCGCGGGGCCGAGCCAGGGGAACGTCGGCGTGATCGGGAAGTACGGGATGCCGAGGAGCCGGGCGAGCGTCTTGGAGTTCCCGATCATCGGGTAGATCTCCTCGGCCCCCACGATCGAGCACGGCACGATGGGCGTGCCGGCCTTGAGCGCGGTCGACACGAACCCGCCCCGCCCGAAGCGCTGAAGCTTGTACCGCTCACCGAAGGGCTTCCCGATGCCCTTGAAGCCCTCGGGCATCACCCCGACGACCTCGCCCCGTTCGAGCAGCGCCTGCGCGTCCTCGGAACAGGCGAGCGTGTGCCCGGCCTTGCGGGCCAGCTCGTTGACGACCGGCAGCATGAACACCAGATCGGCCGCGAGCAGTCGCAGATGGCGCCCGGCGGGGTGGTGGTCGTGCACGGCCACCTGCATCATCAGGCCGTCGAGCGGCAGCGTCCCGGAGTGGTTGGCGACGACGAGCGCGCCGCCCTCGGCGGGGATGTTCTCGACGCCCTTCACCTCCACCCGGAAGTACTTGTCGTAGAACGGCCGCAGGAGCGACATCAGGACCTGGTCGGTGAGTTCCTCGTCGTAGCCGAACTCGTCGATGTCGTACTCGCCGGTGATCCGCCGCCGCAGGAACGCCAGACCGCCCGCGATCCGCTGCTCCCAGCCGGCACCGCCCCGCTCGACGGGCGAGTCCGCGCGGGCTCCGGACGAGGACGACCCCGTACGGTTCTCCGCTTCCGCGCCCTCACTGGGGCTCCGCCCGCCGACTGCGGGGCCAGGTCCTGCGGATGCGGGGCCGTGTCCTGCGGATGACCCCTCCGAGGGCCCGTGCGGGCCCGGCAGGGAGCTGACCGGGGCCGCCGGGCCCGGAACCTGCTGGCTGCCCGGCTCGGGCTTGCGGCGGCCCGCTGCGGTGCGCCTGCGGCCGGGCCGCTGTGCGCTCTGGCGCGAGCGGTCGTCGTCGAACGGGATGACCTTGGCGTCCGCCATCGTTGGTGCGCTCCTCATTCCGCGTTCGAAGGGGCCGTGGCCCGCGTGGCAGCCCGGTCCGCGACCCGGCCCGCCACCTGGTCCACCGCCCGGGCCAGCGTGTCCGGCGGCAGCAGACCCGGCCCCCGGCTGCGGGCGAAGTCCGCGAACGTCTCGACCGTCGAGTATTTGGGTTCGTACCCCAGTGTCTCGCGCATCTCGGTGGTGCTGACCACCCTGCCGTGCGTGAGCAAACGAATCTGCTCGGGCGAGAAGTCCGTCACCCCGACCGTCCGCAGCGCGGTCCCGACCCAGCGCACCGCAGGAAGCAGCACCGGCACCGTGGGCCGCCCGAGCCGCCGCGAACACTGCGACAGCAACAGCACGCCCTCGCCGGCGACGTTGAACGTGCCGCTGTTGAGCGTGCCCCGCCGGGGCTCGCCCGAGGCGATCCGCAGCACGTCGATCACATCGTCCTCGTGGACGAACTGGAGCCGCGGATCGTAGCCGAGCACCGTCGGAAGGACCGGCAGCGAGAAGTACTCGGCGAGCGGCGAATCGGCGCTCGGCCCGAGGATGTTGGCGAAGCGGAGCACGCACACCGCGACGTCCGGGCGGCGCCGGGCGAAGCCGCGCACATACCCCTCGACCTCGACGGCGTCCTTCGCGAAGCCCCCGCTCGGCAGCGACTTGGGCGGCGTCGTCTCGGTGAACACCGCGGGGTCGCGCGGCGCGGACCCGTACACACTCGTACTCGACTTCACGACGAGCCGCTTGACCGTCGGCGACTTCTGGCAGGCACCCAGCAGCTGCATCGTGCCGATGACGTTGGTCTCCTTGACCGAGGTGCGCCCGCCGCCCGAACCGAGCGGCGTCCCGGTCACGTCCATGTGCACGACAGTGTCCACCCCGAACTCGGCGAGCACCTTCGCGATCGCCGGCTGACGGATGTCCGCCTGCACGAAATCGGCGTCACCCAGACGGTGGCCCGGCCGGACCACATCGACCCCGATCACCCGGTCGACCTCGGGATCCCGCTGGATCCGCCGCACGAGACGGCCCCCCAGCTGCCGGGCCACTCCAGTGACGAGCACGACCTTCCCCAAGATCAGCGCCTTCCTTCGGCCTTCGGTACGCCCCTACGCCCTGTGCTCGCAACCGTAGCGGCTGGAGCGAGGGGGGTGGCGGTCACGGGCACGCGCATGGCCGAGAAATCGCGTCCGCGGAGGCGTCGGCGTAGCCGCAGGCGCGGCGGGGGCGTCGGCATACGGGGCTAGGTGCAGCCACAAGTGCGTATCCGAGCCCGGCCGCCCGGGTGCGGGTACGAGCCCGGCCTTCCGTGCCCGGACCCGTACCCGGATACGCCACAGCCCTCCCGCCGACAGTGCGGCGGGAGGGCTGTGATCTCACGAACTGCGTTCGCTTACTTCTTGTTGCGACGCTGAACGCGCGTGCGCTTGAGCAGCTTGCGGTGCTTCTTCTTGGCCATCCGCTTGCGCCGCTTCTTGATAACAGAGCCCACGACTACCCTCGCTCACTTCTTCTCACTTGGTGCGGGGCGTCTGGGCCCACACGACCTACGTCGGCCTAGCCTACCTGCCGCCGAGTGAGGGACGTAATCCGAGGGGAGCGCGCGGCTCCACTCAGGCCGTCTCCACCCCCACAAAGGACTCGCGGAGATACTCGTGAACTGCTTGCTCCGGGACCCGGAAGGACCTTCCCACCCTGATCGCCGGCAGATGACCGCTGTGCACCAAGCGGTACACGGTCATCTTCGACACTCGCATCACCGAGGCGACTTCCGCCACGGTCAGGAACTTGACCTCGTTGAGAGGCCTGTCACTCCCAGCAGTCATGACCCACCTGTACCTTCCGCACCGAACGCGCACCGGCTTCCCCTCCGGTGACTCAACGTCGCTGTGCGCTCACTCCCCAGACTAGGGGCGGGTGGTGCGAGTGGGGAAGAGGAGCCCCGATCGGCCGCCTACTGTGACAGACACGCTCGATTGAGTACATAGCGAGTAAGCGGCCGGTAGTAATCGGACCGCACGGCGTCATCAAGCGGAACGGCCACGGCCACCCGTCCCTCGGCCTCGCCGACGAACAGCGCGGGGTCGTCGGTGTCGGCGAGCCCGACCGCCTCAATGCCCAGCTGACCTGCCCCGCAGACCCATCCGTGGTCCCCGATCACAAGATCGGGAACGCGGCCGGAGCCCCCCGCCGAAGCCCCCAGAGCGAGCCGAATCGGGAGCGGAGAATGGGTGTGCGCGCCGGCCTCGCTCCCGGCGCCCCGCGCGCCGGGTTCCCGCACCAACGCGACTCCCCGTACGTAGTCAAGGTTGTACGTACGTACGCCGAACCGGGTCGTTATGTCGACAGAGCTACCCTGCGCGGGGGTGAGAACAGGGCATCCCGCCGCCGACAAAGCGTCCGCGAGGGCGGCGTAGAACCCCAGGAGCCGGTGGGGGTGGCCGGTCCCGAGCAGCACGGCGCCGCGCCGCCCGGCCACCTCCCCGAGGCGCGCGGCGAACGCGTCGAGCCCCGCCAGGGTGCGCTCGGGGTCGATGACGTCGGGCCCGCTCACATGGCCCGGGTCGTCGCTGACCCCGCACTTGTCCGCCATGAGCCGCAGCAAGTCCCGCTCGCCCCAGCCCCATTCGGGGTCGAGGCCGAGGGTGACCCGCGGATCCCGCGCCGCGAAGAGCCGGTAGCTGCGCAGACTCTCCTCCCGCGAGGTGGCCACCGGCCCGGCCAGCCTGGCCGCCAGAAGATGCGCCCGCAGCGCCCCGATGCTCAACACCCGACGATGCTCCCGCAGACGGCCCCGCCCCGCCCCAATTTCTCTGGGGGTCCCCACAGTTGGCGTAACGCCGCGACCGACCCCGGAGCCCTCGAATCCCCGACCGCTTGCGGGTGCGGGGCGCGGGGAAACCGTCCGCTCAGTTCCCCGCACCCCTGAACCACTCGGCGCCGGCCCGCATGGGCATACCCCACCCCGCTCGGCTGCTCGGTGCGGGCCTGCATGGGCCACCTCAGCCTGTCCGGCGTTTGAGCACGAGCGCGCCCTCAAGGCTCGACACGGGGTCCGGGCCGGAGCCCCAGAGAGTTGGGCGGGGCCTACGCCAGCAGGCCGCGCAGGGGGAACGACGCTCGCCGGGTCGCGAGGACCGCCTGGTCAAGCCGGTCCGCGGGGTCGTACCCCGCATCCCACGACCGCCACGACACGACCCGCCCATCGGTCATCCGCCCCGGCCCCAACTGCCGCGTACGCGCGAACACCTCATCCCGCCAGGACGAGGGAATCACCGACTCGGGATCGATGGGCGCATGCCCGGCGATCCCCACCAGATGGGTCCAGGACCGCGGCACGACGTCCACCACCGCATACCCCCCGCCCCCGAGCGCGACCCACTTCGCCCCTTCGACGTACTCGTGCGCCAACGAGTGGCACGCCGCCTGAACCTCCCGCTGCGCGTCGAGCGACACCGCCAAATGAGCCAGCGGATCCTCGAAGTGCGTATCGGCCCCATGCTGAGTGACCAGCACCTGTGGCCGAAAATCAGCGATGAGTTCCGGCACCACCGCGTGGAACGCCCGCAGCCACCCCGCGTCCCCCGTCCCCGCCGGCAGCGCGACATTGACCGCCGAACCCTCGCCGGCCCCGTCCGCACCGGTCTCCTCCGGCCACCCGGTCCCGGGGAACAGCAGCCGGGGATGCTCGTGCAGCGAGATCGTCAGGACTCGCGGGTCCTCCCAGAACGCCGCCTGCACCCCGTCCCCGTGGTGCACATCCACATCCACGTACGCGACCCGCTCGACCCCCAGCTCAAGGAGGCGCGCGATCGCGAGCGCCGCGTCGTTGTAGACGCAGAACCCGGCCGCCCCGCCCGGCATCGCGTGATGGAGTCCGCCCGCGAAGTTGACCGCGTGCGAGGCCTCCCCCGCCCACACCGCCTCGGCCGCCGCGACGGACTGCCCGGCGATGAGCGCGGACGCCTCGTGCATCCCGGCGAACGCGGGGTCGTCGACCGTCCCGAGCCCGTACGAGCCGTCGGCCGCGCCCGGATCGGCGGAGGCGGCCCGCACCGCGTCGACGTAGTCCTGCCGGTGCACGAGCCGCAGCGTGGAGTCCCCCGCCGCCGGCGCGGCGACGACGTCGACCCGCCCGTCGAGCCCGTACGCCCGCACCAGACCCATGGTCAGCGCGAGCCGTACCGGGTCCATCGGATGGCTCGACCCGAAGTCGTAGCGCGTGACAGCTTCATCCCACATCAACAGTGCGCGGCCGCTCATGCCCGCCACCGTATCGGGCGCCCGCGGAGCCGAACGAGCGGGCGTACACGAGCGTCAGCAGCACCAGAACCATCGGCACCAGCATCGCCCCGCGGTAGCTCCACGCGTCACCGAGCGCGCCCACGAGCGGCGAGCCGACCAAAAACCCCACGTAGTTGAAGATGTTGAGTCGGGCGACCGCCGCGTCGCTGCTGTCCGGAAAGAGCCGTCCCGCCGCGGCGAACGTCTGCGGCACGATCACACAGAGCCCGAACCCGAGCAGCGTGAATCCGGCCATCCCCATCCAGGGCCCGGACGCCGCCGCCACCACACCGAACCCGGCCGCCGCGAGCACCGTCCCGAACCGCACCACGGCCGCCGCCCCGAACCGCCGCACCCCGAGGTCCCCCGCGGCCCGCCCGAGCAGTGTGGTGACCATGTACACGTTGTACGGAACGGTCGAGAGCTGCTCCGAACTGCCCAGCGTGTCCTGGAGGTACTTCGCGCTCCAGTTGGAGACGGTCGAGTCCCCGATGTACGCGAAGCTCATCACCAGGCACAGCGGCAACAGCAGCCGGAACACGACGGGCTTGGCCCCCGGCACACCCTCCACAGCCACGCCGGCCGGCTCCCCGTCCACGTACCACCGGCTCGCCACCAGACACACCGGCAGCAGCACGACGACGACGGGCAGATACGAGGCGAGCAGCGACAGATGCCAGTGTGCCCCCACCCACGCGAGCGACGCGCCGCCGATCCCGCCGAGACTGTACGAGGCGTGGAACCCGAGCATGATGCTGCGCCCGTACGTGCGCTGGAGGCTCACCCCCAGCATGTTCATGGACGCGTCGAGCGCCCCCACCGAGAGCCCGAACGCGCCGAGCGAGACCGCGGCCTGCCACATCTGCCCGCCCGCACCGGCTCCGAGCAGCGCCAGGAGGACGGCGGGCTGCGCGAACCGCAGCACCACGCTCGGCCGGACCCTCTTGATCAGCTGCTCGGTGCAGACGCTGCCGATCCCCGCGAGGATCGGCACGGCCGCGAGGAAGACGGGCAGCAGCCCGTCGGAGATCCCGTACTGGTCCTGGATCGCCGGTATTCGGGTCACCAGGAGGGCGAAGGCCATGCCCTGTGCGAAGAAGCTCACCGCCAGGGACGCCCTGCCGTGCCGCAGGCGTGCGTCTGTCATGGCCGCACAGCCTAGGGCGGTTACCTACCCCTGGGTAGATGGATCACCCGAGCAATCCGAGGAGCTGTCCCATGTCGCCGAAGTAGCCGTTGGCGCCGAGGAGCCGCTCGGCCGGGGTCATCGACGTGAACCCGTACACGTCCATCCCGGCGGCCCGAGCCGCCTCCACCCCGAGCCGGCTGTCCTCGACGACGACACACCGTTCGGGCGCGACGCCCATCCGCTCGGCCGCGTGCAGGAACAGGTCCGGCGCCGGCTTGCCGCGCCCGACGTCCTCCGCCGAGAACACCCACTCGTCCTCGAACCACTCGTCGAGCCCGGTCCTGAGGTGCCCCACCCGGATCCGCTCATGGCTCCCGGACGACGCGACGCAGTACGGCACCCCGTCCGCCACGAGCTTCGCGAGTACGTCCGTGACGCCCGGGACGGGCTGCAATTCCCGCTCGAATGCCGCGAAGATCCGCGCGTGCAGCGTCTCGTCGAAATCCGCCGGCAGCTTCTGCCCGGTCCGCTCCTCGATGAGGTCGTGTACGCGGTGGACGGCCGCGCCCATGTAGTCGCGGAGGGAATCCTCGTACGAGGTCGCGTGGCCGAGCTCGGTGAGGTACCCGGAGAGGATGGTGTTCGAGAGGGGCTCGCTGTCGACGAGCACGCCGTCGTTGTCGAAGATGATGAGGTCGTAGCGCATGCTTCGACCTTAAACGCAGAAAAGCCCCGCACCGTGACCATGAAGGTCTGGTGCGGGGCTTTTCCCAAAATTTGTTCGGCGGCGTCCTACTCTCCCACAGGGTCCCCCCTGCAGTACCATCGGCGCTGAAAGGCTTAGCTTCCGGGTTCGGAATGTAACCGGGCGT
>NZ_JBEZKW010000070.1:0-34261 GCF_040651795.1 Streptomyces sp. NPDC048361 | reverse complement strand
GGGACGGACACGTCCCATCGGCCCGCCGCCGTTGTCAGTGGCAGCGGATAGCCTGCGGACAGGACGGCAAGGATCAGGGAGGGAGCTCGGTGCGGGTACTGGGTGTGGACCCGGGGTTGACCCGGTGCGGTGTCGGCGTGGTCGAGGGGGTCGCGGGGCGGCCGTTGACGATGCTCGGCGTCGGCGTCGTGCGGACCCCCGCGGACGCCGAGTTGGGCCACCGCCTCGTCGCCATCGAGCGCGGCATCGAGGAGTGGCTCGACGCCCACCGGCCCGAATTCGTCGCCGTGGAGCGGGTGTTCAGCCAGCACAACGTGCGTACGGTGATGGGCACCGCCCAGGCCAGCGCGGTCGCCATGCTGTGTGCCTCCCGCCGCGGCATCCCCGTCGCCCTGCACACCCCCAGCGAGGTCAAGGCCGCCGTCACCGGCAGTGGCCGTGCCGACAAGGCCCAGGTAGGCGCCATGGTGACCCGGCTGCTCCGGCTCGACGCACCGCCCAAACCGGCCGACGCCGCCGACGCCCTGGCCCTGGCGATCTGTCACATCTGGCGCGCCCCGGCCCTCAACAGACTCCAGCAGGCCCACGCCCAGCACTCCGTACGGAAGGTCACCCGATGATCGCCTTCGTCAGCGGCCCGGTCGCCGCCCTCGCACCCGACGCCGCGGTGGTCGAGGTCGGCGGCATCGGCATGGCGCTCCAGTGCACGCCCAACACCCTGGCCGAGTTGCGCATCGGCCAGCACACCAAGCTCGCCACCTCCCTGGTCGTACGGGAGGACTCGCTGACCCTGTACGGCTTCGCCGACGACGACGAGAAGCAGGTCTTCGAACTGCTGCAGACCGCCAACGGTGTTGGCCCCCGGCTCGCCCAGGCCGTCCTGTCCGTGCACACACCGGACGCGCTGCGCCGCGCCTTCGCCACCGGCGACGAGAAGGCGCTCACCGCCGTGCCCGGCATCGGCAAGAAGGGCGCCCAGAAGCTCCTCATCGAGCTGAAGGACCGGCTCGGCGCGCCCGTCGGCAGCGCACCGGCCGTCGGCGCCCCGGTCACCTCGGGGTGGCGCGACCAGCTGCACGCGGCCCTCATCGGGCTCGGCTACGCGACCCGTGAGGCCGACGAAGCGGTCGCCGCGGTGGCGCCGCAGGCCGAGGCGGCGGACTCGCCGAACATCGGCGCCCTGCTCAAGGCCGCTCTGCAGACCCTCAACCGGGCCCGCTGAGCCGGGGTCGCGGCACAGGAGACTGGGCCCGCACCCGAGCCGCCCGAGCCGCGAACCCGACACCCGCAGGCCCCGCACCCGAGCCGCGACCCCGTCCGACGTCCGAAACCCGTAAGACCCCGCACCCGAGCCGCGCGACCCCACCCGAAGCCCGCAGGACCCCGCAGTGGGCCCGCTCCCCGCCCACACCTGGCACCACCCCGCACCACCCACCGCGACCACGATCCGAGGCACACCGCATGAACTGGGAAGACAGCTCCGACACGGCGGATCTGTCGGCGCCCGCCGATGGCCCCGGCGACCGCCTGGTCGGGGCCGACGCCGACGGTGAGGACACCGCGGTCGAAGCCGCCCTGCGCCCCAAGGACCTGGAGGAGTTCGTCGGCCAGGAGAAGGTCCGCGAACAGCTCGACCTGGTCCTGCGCGCGGCCCGCGCCCGCGGCGCCACCGCCGACCACGTCCTGCTCTCCGGCGCCCCCGGCCTCGGGAAAACCACCCTCTCCATGATCATCGCGGCCGAGATGGGCGCCCCGATCCGCATCACCAGCGGCCCGGCGATCCAGCACGCCGGCGACCTCGCCGCGATCCTCTCCTCCCTCCAGGAGGGCGAGGTCCTCTTCCTCGACGAGATCCACCGGATGTCACGGCCCGCCGAGGAGATGCTCTACATGGCGATGGAGGACTTCCGGGTCGACGTCATCGTCGGCAAGGGCCCCGGCGCCACCGCGATCCCGCTCGAACTGCCGCCCTTCACCCTGGTCGGCGCCACCACGAGGGCCGGCCTGCTGCCGCCCCCGCTGCGTGACCGCTTCGGTTTCACCGGCCATATGGAGTTCTACGAGCCCTCCGAGCTGGAGCGGGTCATCCACCGCTCGGCCCGGCTGCTCGACGTCGAGATCGACTCCGCCGGCGCCGCCGAGATCGCCGGCCGCTCCCGCGGCACCCCCCGCATCGCCAACCGCCTCCTGCGCCGGGTCCGCGACTACGCGCAGGTCAAGGCCGACGGCGTCATCACCCCCGAGATCGCCTCGGTCGCCCTCGGGGTGTACGAGGTCGACGCCCGCGGCCTCGACCGCCTCGACCGGGCGGTGCTCCAGGCCCTCCTGAAGCTGTTCGGCGGCGGTCCGGTGGGCCTGTCCACCCTGGCCGTCGCGGTGGGGGAGGAGCGCGAGACCGTGGAGGAAGTGGCCGAGCCGTTCCTGGTGCGCGAGGGTCTGCTCGCCCGCACCCCGCGCGGCCGGGTGGCCACCCCCGCGGCCTGGGCCCACCTCGGCCTCGTACCGCCGCAGCAGGGCGGCGGGCCCGCAGGAAGCGGACAACAGGGGCTCTTCAGGGCGTGACGGCGCGGAGGGTCGCACCCGGCGGAACCCCGGTGGGATGCTGGGCGTTGTTCCATCTGTGCGGACTCGCTTAGACTCCGCCGATGCCGCCCTTCCAGGCCGGCGTACCCACCCCCAGATCAGGCCGCGCTCCGCGTGTGGTCATGCGAAGGAAGTTCCGTCCCGTGAGCCCTATCACCCTCCTCCCCTTGGTTTTGCTTATCGGGGCCATGTTCCTGATGACCCGGTCGACCAAGAAGAAGCAGCAGGCCGCAGCGGCCATGCGCGAAGAGATGCAGCCCGGCACCGGTGTCCGCACCATCGGTGGCATGTACGCCACGGTCAAGGAGGTCGGTGACGAGACGGTCCTCCTGGAGGTGGCGCCCGGCGTCCACGCCGTCTACGCCAAGAACTCCGTGGGCGCGGTCCTGAGCGACGCGGAGTACAACCGCATCGTGCACGGCGACACCGAGGAAGAGCTTCCGCAGGTGCCGGACGACGCCTCGTCGCTGACCGCTGCCACCGAAGCAGCCGAGGCCGACGCCGAGGTCGCCGACGAAGCGAAGATCGACCTGGGCAAGAAGGACGGGGCCGCCGAGGTGAAGGACGCCGACGCCGCCACGCCCGCGGAAGGCACGGACGGCAAGGACGGCAAGGCCGACGGCGGGGCCGCAGCGAAGTAGTCACGCACCGGGACCGCACGGCGCCCGACCGGCGCCCGCGGTCCCCGTAGCGAGCCCACTTCCGCGGGGGACGTCCCCACAACACTTCGTGGCCGTCCGCGCGCACACCCGGCGCCGGGCGGTTGGACAGGGAGAAACGACAAGGTGGCAGCACCGAACAAGGGCCGAAGGCCGGCGGCGGGGGGTCAGAGCAAGCCGGGCCGTGCCCTGGCCTTCATCCTCATCGCCATGGTCGCGCTCACCGGTGGGATGTTCCTTTCCCACACCACCACGCCGAGGCTGGGCATCGACCTCGCGGGCGGTACGAGCATCACGCTCAAGGCGAAGTCCGAACCCGGCCAGGAGTCGGCGGTCAACAAGAAGAACATGGACACCGCGGTTTCGATCATGAACCGCCGTGTCAATGGTCTTGGTGTCAGCGAGGCCGAGGTTCAGACCCAGGGCAGCGACAACATCATTGTCAACATCCCCAAGGGTACGAACTCCGAGCAGGCGCGCCAGCAGGTCGGCCAGACCGCCAAGCTGTACTTCCGGCCGGTCCTGACGGCCGCCCAGGGCACGCCGACGCCCACTCCCAGCGGTACCCCGAGCCCGTCGGCCACGCCGAGCGCCGGAGGCAAGGGCACGCCCAAGGCCACGCCCAGCGCCACGGGCAAGGCCACGCCGAGTGCCAAGAGCACCCCGCAGGGCCGCGCCGTCACCGACGCCCTGAAGGCGTCGCCGACACCGAGCGCCGGCAAGTCCGGCAGCCCCACGCCGCCCCCCTCCTCCGCCGACTCGCAGGCCGCCGCCAAGCTGCAGCAGCAGTTCACCGCGCTCGACTGCGACCCGAAGAAGGGCCAGGCCGCCAAGGCGGGCGAGGGATCCAAGCCCACCGACCCGACCGTGGCGTGCAGCCAGGACGGCTCGGAGAAGTACATCCTCGGCCCGGCCGAGGTCGACGGCACCGACGTCGCCAAGTCGCAGGCCGTGATCAACCAGAACGGCCAGTGGATCGTTCAGATGGACTTCACCGGCGGCGGCTCGAAGAAGTTCGCTGCGATCACCGGGAAGCTCTCGCAGCAGCAGTACCCGAACAACCGCTTCGCGATCACCCTGGACAACCAGGTCGTCTCGGCCCCCACCGTGAGCTCCACGCTCAGCGGCTCCGCCGAGATCTCCGGCAGCTTCACCCAGAAATCCGCCCAGGACCTGGCCAACGTGCTCTCCTACGGTGCGCTGCCCCTCTCCTTCCAGGAGCAGGGCGTCACCACCGTGACCGCCGCCCTCGGCGCCGACCAGCTGCACGCCGGTCTGATCGCGGGTGCCATCGGCCTCGCACTGGTCATCATCTACCTGGTGGCCTACTACCGCGGCCTCGCCATGATCGCCATCCTCAGCCTCGTCGTCTCGGCGATCCTGACGTACGCGATCATGACGCTGCTCGGCCCCACCATCAGCTTCGCGCTGAACCTGCCCGCGGTCTGCGGCGCCATCGTCGCCATCGGCATCACCGCGGACTCGTTCATCGTGTACTTCGAACGCATCCGTGACGAGATCCGCGAGGGCCGCACCCTGCGTCCCGCCGTGGAGCGTGCCTGGCCGCGCGCCCGGCGCACCATCCTGGTCTCCGACTTCGTGTCGTTCCTGGCCGCCGCGGTGCTGTTCATCGTGACGGTCGGCAAGGTCCAGGGTTTCGCGTTCACGCTGGGTCTGACCACCCTGCTCGACGTCGTCGTCGTCTTCCTGTTCACCAAGCCGGTGATGACGCTCCTGGCCCGCCGCAAGTTCTTCGCGAGCGGCCACCCCTGGTCCGGGCTCGACCCGAAGCGGCTCGGCGCCAAGCCCCCGCTGCGCCGCGCCCGCCGCACCACCTCCGCCCCCGTCGACCCGAAGGAGGCGTGAGATGTCGAAGCTCGGCACTCTCGGCGCCAGGCTGTACCGCGGTGAGGTCGGTTACGACTTCGTCGGCAAGCGGAAGATCTGGTACGGCATCTCGATCCTGATCACCATCACGGCCATCGTGGGCCTGGCGGTGCGGGGCCTGACGATGGGCATCGAGTTCGAGGGCGGCGCGGCCTTCACCACCCCCAAGACCTCGATGTCCGCCTCGCAGGCGGAGAGCGCGGCCCAAACGGCCTCCGGTCACGACGCGATCGCCCAGAAGCTCGGCGACGGCACGATCCGCATCACCATCGGCGGCATCGACACCGCCAAGTCCGACCAGATCAAGAAGGAGCTCGCGAAGGACCTCAAGGTCGACGCGAACACCATCAACGCCGACCTGGTGGGCCCGAGTTGGGGCGAGACGATCGCCAAGAAGGCCTGGACGGGCCTGATCGTCTTCATGATCCTCGTGGTGATCTACCTGGCCATCGCCTTCGAGTGGCGGATGGCACTCGCGGCCCTGGTCGCCCTGATCCACGACCTCACGATCACGGTGGGCATCTACGCCCTGGTCGGCTTCGAGGTCACCCCGGGCACGGTGATCGGTCTGCTCACGATCCTCGGTTACTCCCTCTACGACACCGTCGTCGTCTTCGACGGACTCAAGGAGGGCCAGAAGGGGATCACCAAGCAGACCCGCCTCACCTACAGCGAGATGGCGAACAAGAGCCTCAACGGCACCCTGGTCCGTTCCATCAACACCACCGTCGTGGCGCTGCTGCCGGTCGCGGGCCTGCTGTTCATCGGTGGCGGTGTCCTCGGCGCAGGCATGCTGAACGACATCTCCCTCTCGCTGTTCGTCGGCCTCGCGGCCGGCGCGTACTCCTCGATCTTCATCGCCACTCCGCTGGTCGCCGACCTGAAGGAGACCATGCCGGAGATGAAGACCCTCAAGAAGCGGGTGCTCGCCAAGCGCGCGGCGGCCGCCGAGAAGGGTGAGAGCGAGGAGGGGCCGCAGGACGCGGCATCCTTCACCGAGGACGCCGAGGACGCCGAGGACGACGGCGGCGAGACGGCCGGCGCGGTCGTCGGCCAGCGCCGCCAGCCGAGCCGCAACAACCGGGGGAAGCGCCGATGACCAGCGTCTCCACCGAGACCGTCGGGCTGCTGCTCAGCCGCATCCGTGATGTGCCGGACTACCCGAAGCCCGGCGTGATGTTCAAGGACATCACGCCGCTGCTCGCGGACCCGGAGGCGTTCACGGCCCTCACCGACGCGTTCGCCGCGCTGTGCGTCCGGCACGGCGCGACGAAGATCGTCGGCCTGGAGGCGCGTGGCTTCATCCTGGCGGCCCCCGTCTCGGTCCGCGCCGGGATCGGCTTCATCCCCGTACGCAAGGCCGGCAAGCTCCCCGGAGCCACCCTCAAGCAGGCGTACGAGCTGGAGTACGGCACCGCGGAGATGGAGGTGCACGCCGAGGACCTCAGCGCGGGCGACCGCGTCCTGGTCATCGACGACGTGCTCGCCACCGGCGGCACCGCCGGGGCGTCGGTCGAGCTGATCCGCCGGGCCGGAGCCGAGGTCGCCGGGGTGGCGGTCCTGATGGAGCTCGGCTTCCTCAACGGTCGGCAGCGCCTGGAGGCCGTCCTGGACGGCGCTCCGCTGGACGCCCTGATCACCGTGTGAGCACCGTTTGGTGTGAGCACCGTCTGAGCGGACGGTACGGCGCCACCGAAGGCGGGCCCGGAGGAATCCGGCGCCCGCCTTCGCTGTTGGTCCAGGCAACCGGTTCTGTCCAGCCACCACCGTCACATCCGCTCCACGCACCACCTCTCGTGACCACATCCCGTCGGCCACGTCCGGCCGAGGGGCGCGTGGAGCCCGCGCCGCCCGGCCGAGGGGCGCGTGGAGCCCGCGCCGCCCGGCCGAGGGAGAGCGCGGCCCCGTGGCTCGATACCATGTACATCCGGGCCTGACCGGGGACCCGGACCCTCCCCCAGACTCCGTCCGGGGGGACCCCCAGAGGAGCGCTCTTGCCAGACGAGGCCCAGCCACTCTCCGCCGCGCAGCCCGACAAGGAGCCCGACAAGAAGGGCGAAGAGCTCGCGGCGGCCCCGGCCACGCCCTCAGAGCCCGCGGCCGAGCCGAAGCCCGCGGCGCCCGAAAAGGCCGAGACCCCGGTCGAGACCGCGGCCGGGGCCCCCGCTCCGGCGCCCGTCGCGAAGCCCGTGGTGCCGGCCGGCGCGGTGTCCCGTTCCGCGGGCTCCTCCAACCGGGTCCGCGCCCGCCTCGCCCGTCTGGGCGTGCAGCGCTCCTCCGCGTACAACCCGGTGCTCGAACCGCTGCTGCGGATAGTGCGCGGCAACGACCCCAAGATCGAGACCGCCACGCTGCGTCAGGTGGAGAAGGCCTACCAGGTCGCCGAGCGCTGGCACCGCGGCCAGAAGCGCAAGAGCGGCGACCCGTACATCACCCACCCCCTCGCGGTGACGACGATCCTCGCCGAGCTCGGCATGGATCCGGCCACCCTGATGGCGGGCCTGTTGCACGACACCGTCGAGGACACCGAGTACGGCCTCGACACCCTGCGCCGCGACTTCGGCGACCAGGTGGCGCTGCTCGTCGACGGCGTCACCAAGCTCGACCGGGTCCAGTTCGGCGACGCCGCGCAGGCCGAGACCGTACGCAAGATGGTCGTGGCCATGGCCAAGGACCCCCGCGTCCTGGTCATCAAGCTCGCCGACCGCCTGCACAACATGCGCACCATGCGGTACCTCAAGCGCGAGAAGCAGGAGAAGAAGGCGCGCGAGACCCTGGAGATCTACGCGCCGCTCGCCCACCGCCTGGGCATGAACACGATCAAGTGGGAGCTGGAGGACCTCGCCTTCGCGATCCTCTACCCCAAGATGTACGACGAGATCGTGCGGCTGGTCGCCGAGCGGGCCCCCAAGCGCGACGAGTACCTCGCCATAGTGACCGACGAGGTCCAGTCCGACCTGCGCGCGGCCCGCATCAAGGCGACCGTCACCGGCCGCCCCAAGCACTACTACAGCGTCTACCAGAAGATGATCGTCCGCGGCCGTGACTTCGCGGAGATCTACGACCTGGTGGGCATCCGGGTCCTGGTCGACACGGTCCGCGACTGCTACGCGGCGCTCGGCACGGTCCACGCGCGATGGAATCCGGTCCCCGGCCGGTTCAAGGACTACATCGCGATGCCCAAGTTCAACATGTACCAGTCGCTGCACACGACGGTGATCGGCCCCAACGGCAAGCCGGTAGAGCTCCAGATCCGTACGTTCGACATGCACCGCCGCGCCGAGTACGGCATCGCCGCGCACTGGAAGTACAAGCAGGATCCGTCCGCCGGCGCGTCCAAGGTGCGCACCGACGCACCGAGGAAGACCGGCAAGGACGACCACCTCAACGACATGGCGTGGCTGCGCCAGCTGCTCGACTGGCAGAAGGAGACCGAGGATCCGAGCGAGTTCCTGGAGTCGCTCCGCTTCGACCTCTCGCGCAACGAGGTCTTCGTCTTCACGCCCAAGGGCGACGTCATCGCGCTCCCGGCCGGCTCGACCCCGGTCGACTTCTCATACGCCGTCCACACCGAGGTCGGCCACCGCACCATAGGCGCACGGGTCAACGGGCGGCTCGTGCCGCTCGAATCGACCCTGGACAACGGCGACTTGGTGGAGGTCTTCACCTCCAAGGCGGCCGGCGCGGGGCCCTCGCGGGACTGGCTCGGTTTCGTCAAGTCGCCGCGCGCCCGCAACAAGATCCGCGCCTGGTTCTCCAAGGAGCGCCGCGACGAGGCGATCGAGCAGGGCAAGGACGCGATCGCGCGCGCCATGCGCAAGCAGAACCTGCCGATCCAGCGGATCCTGACCGGTGACTCGCTGGTCACCCTCGCCCACGAGATGCGCTACCCCGACATCTCCTCGCTGTACGCGGCGATCGGCGAGGGCCATGTCGCGGCGCAGGGCGTCGTGCAGAAGCTGGTGCAGGCGCTCGGCGGCGAGGAGGCGGCCAACGAGGACATCGCCGAGTCGGCGCCGCCCTCACGCGGCCGCAGCAAGCGGCGCAAGAACGCCGACCCGGGTGTCGTCGTCAAGGGCGTCGACGACGTGTGGGTCAAGCTCGCGCGCTGCTGTACGCCGGTGCCGGGCGACCCCATCATCGGCTTCGTCACCCGCGGCAGCGGCGTCTCGGTGCACCGGGCGGACTGCGTCAACGTGGACTCGCTGTCCCAGCAGCCGGAGCGGATCCTGGAGGTGGAGTGGGCGCCGACCCAGTCCTCCGTCTTCCTGGTGGCCATCCAGGTCGAGGCGCTGGACCGGTCGCGGCTGCTCTCGGACGTCACGCGCGTCCTGTCCGACCAGCACGTCAACATCCTCTCGGCGGCGGTGCAGACCTCGCGCGACCGGGTCGCCACGTCGCGCTTCACCTTCGAGATGGGCGACCCCAAGCACCTCGGGCATGTGCTCAAGGCGGTGCGGGGGGTCGAGGGTGTGTACGACGTGTACCGGGTGACGTCCGCGCGTCGGCCCTAGCGGCCGGCGACTCGGGTGCGGGGCTGTGCGGGGTTGCTCGCGCAGTTCCCCGCGCCGCTGGCGGGGTGGGTCTTGGCAGGGTGGCTCGGTGAGGCCACCTCAGCCCGTCCGGCGTTTGAGGACGAGCGCCGTTCAGGCGCGTTCGGGGTGTGGGGCGGAGCCCCGGGGCGGCTTGGCGGGGTATGGGGAGGCCCCCGGAGCCAGATGGATCCGGGGGCCTCCCCATGGTGGGGGCGGGGTCAGCCGCCGAACTCCTCAAGGCCCTTCAGGGCCTGATCGAGGAGGGCCTGGCGGCCTTCCAGCTCACGCGCCAGCTTGTCCGCCTTGTTGTCGTTGCCCGCCGCCCGCGCCGCATCGATCTGCTTGTGCAGCTTGTCGACGGCGTCCTGCAGCTGGCCCGTGAGGCCGGCCGCACGCGCCCGCGCCTCCGGGTTGGTGCGGCGCCACTCGGCCTCCTCGGCCTCCTGGATCGCCCGCTCCACGGCGTGCATCCGGCCCTCGACCTTGGGACGCGCGTCCCGCGGCACGTGGCCGATGGCCTCCCAGCGCTCGTTGACCGAGCGGAACGCGGCGCGCGCCGCCTTCAAGTCGGTCACCGGGAGGATCTTCTCGGCCTCGACGGCCAGCTCCTCCTTGAGCTTCAGGTTCTCGACCTGCTCGGCGTCGCGCTCCGCGAACACCCCGCTGCGCGCCGCGAAGAAGACGTCCTGCGCACCGCGGAAACGGTTCCACAGCTCGTCCTCGGCCTCGCGCTGCGCGCGCCCCGCGGCCTTCCAGTCCGCCATCAGATCGCGGTAGCGCGCGGCCGTCGTGGCCCAGTCCGTCGACCCGGAGAGCGCCTCGGCCTCGACGACCAGCTTCTCCTTGACCTTGCGGGCGTCCTCGCGCTGCGCGTCGAGCGACGCGAAGTGCGCCTTGCGGCGCTTGGAGAACGCCGAGCGGGCGTGCGAGAAGCGGTGCCACAGCTCGTCGTCGGACTTGCGGTCCAGGCGCGGCAGCCCCTTCCACGTGTCCACGAGAGCCCGCAGCCGCTCGCCGGCCGAGCGCCACTGCTCGCTCTGCGCGAGCTCCTCCGCCTCGGCGACCAGCGCCTCCTTGGCGTGCTTGGCCTCGTCGGTCTGCTTGGCCTTCTGGACCTTGCGCTCCTCGCGCCGCGACTCAACGGTCGACACGAGCTTGTCGAGGCGCCCCCGCAACGCGTCGAGGTCACCGACCGCGTGATGCTCGTCCACCTGCGCGCGCAGATGGCCGATGGCGGTCTGCGCGTCCTTCGCCGACAGGTCGGTGGTCCTCACCCGTCGTTCGAGGAGGCCGATCTCGACAACCAGGCCCTCGTACTTGCGCTCGAAGTAGGCCAGCGCCTCCTCCGGAGAGCCCGCCTGCCACGATCCGACGACCACTTCGCCCTCGGCTGTCCGCACATACACGGTGCCCGTCTCGTCGACGCGGCCCCACGGGTCGCTGCTCACAGCGCCTCCTCCACATGATGCCTGCGCGGGGGGTTCCTCCCCCGGGGCATCGTCCACAGTTTCCCGGCGGGCCTCGCCCGCCCTCCACAGCGCGAAGACGAGCCCGCGCTGCACAACGCCAATCTAGGCGACCGGCCGCCCGGCTGTCCGCACTCAGCGCGGCCGAATTCAGCGGTTCACGCTCGGTGCCGGGCGCCCGGACGCGTCACTTCTTGGTGACGGCTGCCTTCTCGATGGTGACGGCCTTCTTGGGGGCACCGTCGCCCGCTCCGCCCTCGACACCCTCCTTGGCGACGTCCTGGACGGCCTTGAGGCCGGCCGCGTCGATCGTGCCGAACGGCGTGTAGGTGGGCGGCAGTTTGCTGTCCTTGTAGACCAGGAAGAACTGGCTGCCACCGGTGTGAGCCTGGCCGGTATTGGCCATCGCGACAGTGCCCGCCGGGTAGGTCACCGTGCCGTCCGCGCCCGCCTTGCCGAGACCGGTCAGGTTCTCGTCGGGGATCGTGTAGCCGGGGCCGCCCGCGCCGGTGCCCTGCGGGTCGCCGCACTGCAGCACGAAGATGCCCTGCGTGGTCAGACGGTGGCACTTGGTGTTGTTGAAGAACCCCTTGTCGGCGAGGTACTTGAACGAGTTCACCGTGTGCGGGGTCTTCGCCGCGTCCATCGCGAACGTGATGTCCCCGGCGTTCGTCTTCAACGCCATGTCGTACGTGGCCTTGGTGTCCACGGCCATCTTCGGCTCGGGCGTGGAGCTGGCCGACGGCGACGGGCTGTTCGAAGGGGCCGCGCTGTCCGACTTCTTCTTGCCGTCGCCGGAGAACGCGCCCGTAGCGAAGGCCACGCCGCCCGCCGCCACGACCACCGCGAGGGTGGCCGCGATGACCGTGTTGCGGCGCCTGGCCTTGCGCCGGGCCGTCTCCCGGCGCTGCTGCTGCCGCTCGAACTTCTCGCGCGCGAGCTGGCGCCGACGCTGTTCGCTGCTGACCACCGGTCGTCTCCTTGTGCGGTCTCGTGGGGTGCGGGTACGTGCGTACGAGCTGACTGTGCCCCGTACCGTATATGGGTTCGCTGTGACCGGAGCAGCGCCGGTAGGCTCTGAGCAGCCGTAATCACCCGCTGCGTCACCCGCCGCGCAAGAAATCGAGGACGATCGTGCTGATTGCCGGGTTCCCCGCCGGAGCCTGGGGGACCAACTGCTACCTGGTCGCCCCCGCCGCAGGCGAGGAATGCGTGATCATCGACCCCGGCCACCAGGCCACCCAGGGCGTCGAGGAAACGCTGAAGAAGCATCGGCTCAAGCCCGTCGCCGTCGTCCTCACCCACGGCCACATCGACCACTGCGCCTCGGTCGTCCCGGTCTGCGGAGCACACGACGTACCCGCCTGGATCCACCCCGACGACCGCTACATGATGAGCGACCCGGAGAAGGCCCTCGGCCGTGCCTTCGGCGCCCAGCTCATGGGCGACCTGACGATCGGGGAACCGGACGACGTCAAGGAGCTCACCGACGGCGCCCGGCTGGCCCTCGCGGGCATGGAGCTCACCGTGTCGCACGCGCCCGGCCATACCAAGGGGTCGGTGACGTTCGGGCTGCCCGAGGCGGAGGACATCCCTCCGATCCTGTTCTCGGGCGACCTGCTCTTCGCCGGCTCCGTCGGACGCACCGACCTGCCCGGCGGCAGCCACGCCGAGCTCCTCGAGTCGCTGGGCCGCGTGTGCCTGCCGCTCGACGACTCGACCGTGGTGCTGTCCGGCCACGGCTCCCAGACGACCATCGGCCAGGAGCGCGCCACCAACCCGTATCTGCGGCAGGTGGCCGCCGGCCAGGGAGAGGGCATCGCCTCTCCCCGACGAGGAATGTGACGAGAAGCCTTCCCATGAGCACCTTCCAGGCCCCCAAGGGCACCTACGACCTGCTCCCGCCCGACTCGGCGACCTTCCTCGCCGTACGCGAGGCGATCGCCACGCCGCTGAAGAACTCCGGCTACGGCTACATCGAGACCCCCGGGTTCGAGAACGTCGAACTGTTCGCGCGCGGTGTCGGCGAGTCCACGGACATCGTCACCAAGGAGATGTACGCCTTCGAGACCAAGGGCGGCGACAGGCTCGCGCTGCGTCCCGAGGGCACCGCCTCCGTGCTGCGCGCGGCCCTGGAGGCCAACCTGCACAAGGCGGGCAACCTTCCGGTCAAGCTCTGGTACTCGGGCTCCTACTACCGCTACGAGCGCCCGCAGAAGGGCCGCTACAGGCACTTCTCGCAGGTCGGTGCCGAGGCCATCGGCGCCGAGGACCCGGCGCTCGACGCCGAGCTGATCATCCTGGCGAACGACGCGTACCGCTCGCTCGGCCTCCAGAACTTCCGCATCCTCCTCAACTCGCTCGGCGACAAGGAGTGCCGCCCGGTCTACCGGGAGGCCCTCCAGTCGTTCCTGCGCGGCCTCGACCTCGACGCGGACACGATCCGCCGCGCCGAGATCAACCCGCTGCGGGTCCTCGACGACAAGCGGCCCGACGTGCAGAAGCAGCTGGTCGGCGCCCCGGTGCTGCGCGACTACCTGTGCGACGCGTGCAAGGCGTACCACGAGGAGGTGCGCGCGCTGATCACGGCGGAGGGTGTTGCCTTCGAGGACGACGAGAAGCTGGTCCGCGGCCTGGACTACTACACGCGCACGACGTTCGAGTTCGTCCACGACGGGCTCGGCTCGCAGTCCGCGGTGGGCGGCGGCGGTCGCTACGACGGTCTCTCCGAGATGATCGGCGGCCCCGCGCTGCCGTCGGTGGGCTGGGCGCTCGGCGTGGACCGTACGGTCCTGGCCCTGGAGGCCGAGGGCGTGACCCTCGACATCCCCTCCACCACCAGCGTGTTCGCGGTGCCGCTTGGCGAGGAGGCGCGGCGCGTGCTCTTCACCAAGGTGACGGAGCTGCGCCGGGCGGGCATCTCGGCCGACTTCAGCTTCGGCGGCAAGGGCCTGAAGGGCGCGATGAAGAACGCGAACCGCAGTGGCGCCCGGTTCACCCTGGTCGCCGGCGAACGCGATCTCGCCGAGGGCGTAGTGCAGCTGAAGGACATGGAGTCCGGCGAGCAGACCCCGGTGGCCCTGGACACGATCGTGGCCGCGGTCCGGGAGCGCCTGGCCTGAGAGGCCGACATCGACGGCAGCTTCGGCCCGTCGGGCGCTCGATGACGAGCGCCCGGCGGGCCGACGTACGTCAACCGCCAGTCCCAGCATGGCAAAGAGCCTTTCGCGGAGTCCGCGCGTCGGGGACCCTCGTGCGGACGTCCTTATGTCCATCGAACGGTGGACAGTGCGGCCCGTGCGGCAGAATGATGCGGCGGCAGCACAGGACAACCACGATGACGGGATGACGGACCGGCGCTATGACCACAACACTTGACGACGTCTCCTCCGAATCCGGCCACCGGGAGGTGAGCAGCGCGGGGGCGATCGGCGGCAGCCGTGCGTTCGCCTGGCTGCTCGTGATCACCGGCGCCGCCGGTGTGCTGGCCGCCTGGGTCATCACGCTCGACAAGTTCAAGCTGCTGGAAAATCCTAACTTCGTGCCGGGGTGCAGCCTCAACCCGGTCGTCTCCTGCGGCAACATCATGAAGAGCGACCAGGCGTCGGCCTTCGGCTTCCCGAACCCGATGCTGGGTCTGGTCGCCTACGGCATCGTCGTCTGCGTCGGTATGAGCATCCTGGCGGGCGGCCGCTTCCGCCGCTGGTACTGGCTGACCTTCAACGCGGGCACGCTGTTCGGCGTGGGATTCGTCAGCTGGCTCCAGTTCGAGTCGCTGTACCGGATCAACTCGCTCTGCCTGTGGTGCTGCCTGGCGTGGGTCGCCACCATCGTCATGTTCTGGTACGTGACGTCGTTCAATCTCCGCAGGGGCTTCCTGCCCGCGCCGCGCTGGGCGAAGAACTTCCTGTCCGAGTTCACCTGGGTGCTCCCGGTCCTGCACATCGGCATCATCGGCATGCTGATCCTGACCCGCTGGTGGGACTTCTGGACCAGCTGACCGGCGTCGTCCCGGGCCGGTCGAGGGACGTCGCCGCAGGCCGGCGGCGTTGTCAGTGGCGTGCCCTAGGCTCGTGGACGTGGAACCCGATCTCTTCACCGCAGCCGCAGAGGACCGCCAGGAGAAAGACCCGGCGGGCAGCCCCCTGGCCGTACGGATGCGCCCGCGCGTCCTGGACGAGGTGGTCGGCCAGCAGCACCTCCTGAAGCAGGGCTCGCCGCTGCGGCGCCTGGTCGGGGAGGGCGCGGGGGGCCCGGCGGGACCGTCCTCGGTGATCCTCTGGGGCCCGCCCGGCACCGGCAAGACCACCCTCGCGTACGTAGTGTCCAAGGCCACCAACAAGCGGTTCGTCGAGCTCTCGGCGATCACCGCCGGGGTCAAGGAGGTCCGCGCGGTCATCGACGGCGCGCGCCGCGCCATCGGTGGCTTCGGCAAGGAGACCGTCCTCTTCCTCGACGAGATCCACCGCTTCTCCAAGGCCCAGCAGGACTCCCTGCTCCCGGCGGTCGAGAACCGCTGGGTCACGCTGATCGCGGCGACCACGGAGAACCCGTACTTCTCGGTGATCTCCCCCCTGCTCTCCCGCTCCCTGCTGCTCACCCTCGAACCGCTGACTGATGACGACCTACGGGCCCTGATCCAGCGGGCGCTCGTCGAGGAGCGGGGCCTCGGCTCGGCGGTCACCCTGCCGTCGGACGCCGAGGCGCATCTGCTGCGCATCGCGGGCGGCGACGCCCGCCGCGCGCTCACCGCCCTGGAAGCGGCGGCCGGTTCGGCGCTCGCCAAATCGGAGCAGGAGATCACGCTCCAGACGGTCGAGGAGACCGTCGACCGGGCAGCCGTCACCTACGACAAGGGCGGCGACCAGCACTATGACGTGGCGAGCGCGCTGATCAAGTCGATCCGCGGCTCGGATGTGGACGCGGCGCTGCACTATCTGGCCCGGATGATCGAAGCGGGCGAGGACCCGCGCTTCATCGCGCGCCGTCTGATCATCTCCGCGAGCGAGGACATCGGTCTCGCCGACCCCACCGCGCTGCCGACGGCGGTCGCCGCGGCCCAGGCGGTGGCGCTCATCGGCTTCCCCGAGGCCGCGCTCACCTTGAGCCACGCCACGATCGCGCTGGCCCTCGCCCCCAAGTCCAACTCCGCGACGACGGCGATCGCCGCCGCGATGGAGGACGTCCGCAAGGGTCTCGCGGGTCCCGTCCCGCCCCATCTGCGCGACGGCCACTACAAGGGCGCGGCCAAGCTGGGCCACGCCCAGGGGTATGTGTATCCGCACGACGTGCCCGGCGCGATCGCACCCCAGCAGTACGCCCCGGACGCGGTGGCGGACCGCCGCTATTACGAGCCGACGCGCTACGGAGCCGAGGCGCGGTACGCGGACGTGGTGGAGAAGGTACGGGAGCGGCTGGGCCGGGCCGGAGAGTAGCCCGCTCCCCAATCGCCACCGGGCGGGCCGTCCTTCAGCCCGCCGCGGCCTCGAAGAGCCGGTGCAGTGCGCGGCGCAGCGCCGTGATGTCGGTCACCGGTTCGGGGAAGTCGAAGCGCGCGTCGAAGGTGTGGCCGTCGTTCCGGCCGAAACGCACCCGCAGTCCGAACCGGTCCAGCGCCAGCGGCGTGACGCGCGCCACGTCCTCGCGCTCCACGAGTCCGCTCAACAGCCCGACCCGCTCGCCGTGGGCGGAGGCGAGGTGCTGGAGCAGCTCCGTCTCGTGCCGTACCAGCGGATCCGGCTCGGCCGCGGCGAACTCCTCGGCGTCCACGGCGTCGGCGCCCCACAGATCGTCCACGTAGGCATCGCCGACTTCGAGGCGCAGCATCATCCGGCCGGGGCCCGCCCGGCCGGGCACCAGGGTCAGCCAGCCGGAGACCCAGGCGCGGCCCCGGATACGGTGGGGGACGGAGACCGGAGCCACATCCGTGATCTCCAGAACGGCCCGCACATCGTCGTCCTGCGCGTGTGTGGCGGCCCGTACGGCCGGGGAATCGGCGGGGAAGACGAGGAAGACGTCACCGTCGGGACCGACACCGCGGACATCGGCCGTGAGCTGGTCCGGACGGGCCGCCGAGAGGCCCGGTACGAGGAGCATCGCCGAGCAGGTACTCTGTACGAGAGTTCGTGTGCGCTCGGCTGCTGACGGCATCCGTGCGATTTCAAGTCCGCTGGGACGCGGCTGACCACGATCTGATCGGACCTCCGTCACGTTACCGGCCCCGTGCTGCATCTGAGGGCTGGTGGAGCCGACCCCTCCCATGGGAGCAGGGTCGCCCTTCTTCGTGGTGTCCGTGATGTGACTGGTGTTCCCCGGACGCGACATGCGATCTCCTTGAGTAAGGTGAGCCTAACCTAACCCAACCATGGAGGTTTGGAGAACGTGCCTAACCAGTCGCGTCCCAAGGTCAAGAAGTCTCGTGCGCTCGGCATCGCGCTGACGCCGAAGGCGGTCAAGTACTTCGAGGCCCGCCCCTACCCGCCGGGCGAGCACGGCCGTGGCCGCAAGCAGAACTCGGACTACAAGGTCCGTCTGCTCGAGAAGCAGCGTCTGCGCGCCCAGTACGACATCAGCGAGCGCCAGATGGCGCGTGCCTACGACCGCGCCAAGAAGGCCGAAGGCAAGACGGGCGAGGCGCTGGTCGTCGAGCTCGAGCGCCGCCTCGACGCGCTGGTCCTGCGTTCGGGCATCGCCCGCACCATCTACCAGGCCCGCCAGATGGTCGTGCACGGTCACATCCAGGTCAACGGTGGCAAGGTCGACAAGCCGTCGTTCCGCGTCCGTCCCGACGACGTCGTGACGGTCCGCGAGCGCAGCCGCGAGAAGGTCCCCTTCCAGGTCGCCCGTGAGGGTGGCTACGCCGGCGAGGGCGAGACCCCGCGCTACCTCCAGGTGAACCTGAAGGCCCTGGCCTTCCGCCTGGACCGCGACCCGAACCGCAAGGAAATCCCGGTCATCTGCGACGAGCAGCTCGTCGTCGAGTACTACGCCCGCTGATCACGGCGTAATACCGGAGCCTCAGCGCTTCAGCCCGCCGTCCCCCCGCTCCACACGGAGCGGGAGGCGGCGGGCTTCCGCGTGTCCGGCCCCCTCGTGCTCGTGCGGCTGCGCCTCCTGGCGGGGCTCCGGAGGCGGCTCCTGATGGGGCGTCAACTCCCTTGGCCCATCGGCCTCCTGGCCGTCTCCCAGCGCCCGCGTCACCGCCGACTCCCGCTCGATCCGGGCGCCCCGGCGCCGGTGCTCCTCGTACACCGCGTCGCCGAGCCGCTCCCTCGTACGCTCTTCGCACAGCACGTGCGCGGCGTAGAAGTAGGCCGAGCCGAACAGGGGCAGGCCCACCGACGGCCAGATCCGCTCGGCCGCGCCCTGGAGCACCGCCGCCTCGACGGGATCCCCGGTGTCCACGGCGACCAGCGCCAGCATCTCCAGGGTGAGCACCGTGCCCACCAGGTCACGGAAGGCGTGGCTGACGGCGAGGGTCTCCCGCAGCAGCCGGCGCGCCCCGGCCGGATCGCCGCCGACCCAGGCCGCGTATCCGAGGACGTACCGCGCATAGGCGCGGGCCCAGCGCTCCCCGTGGTCGTCGCAGACCTCCACGACCTGTTCGCACACCGCGACGGCCTCGTCGAGCCGGCCCCGGAACCCCACCGCCATCGCCATCTCGACCTGGCCCATCAGCACATTGCTGTTGAGCTCGCCGACCTCCTCGTACCCGGCGAGCGCGGCGCGCAGCAGCTCCTCGGCGCGCGGCATGTCGTCGGTGACCAGGGCCAGACACCCCGAGCGGTGCACGGCGTACGCCGCCGCCACCCGGTCGCCGCGCAGCTCGGCCTCCTCGCGGCACTCCTGCAACGCCGCGATCGCCGCCACCGCGTCGCCCTGGAGCACCGCCACATAGCCGAGCACCCACAGTGCCTTCAGCCGCGAACTGTCGTGCTCGCTCTCGGCGTCCAGGACCTGCGCAAGCCAGTGCCGTCCCTCCGCGAGCCGCCCGCAGCCGACCCAGCAGAACCACAGCGTGCCCGCCAGATACTGGGCCAGGTGCGCGTCCTCGGGCGAGATCAGCGAGAACTCCATCGCCGCGCGCAGATTGGGCAGTTCGCCCTCCACCCGCGTCGCCACCTCGGCCTGGCGCGGACTGAACCAGTCCAGCTCACACCACGTGGCGAGCCCCAGATACCAGTCGCGATGGCGCCGGTGCAGGCGCTCCGCGTCCCCGGTCTCCACCAGCCACTCGGCGCCGTACTCGCGGACCGTGTCGAGCAGGCGGTAGCGGACACCGCCCGTGCCGTCCTCGCGCACCACGAGCGACTGGTCGATCAGCTCGCCGAGGACGTCGAGCACCTCCTCCTGTGGCAGGCCGGACCCCACGCAGATGTACTCGACCGCTTCCAGGTCGAAGGTGCCTGCGAAGACCGAGAGCCGCGCCCACAGCAGCCGCTGCGCCGCCGTGCACAGCTCATGGCTCCAGCCGATCGTCGTCCGCAGCGTCTGATGACGGGGGAGCGCACCCCGCCCGCCGCCGGTGAGCAGCCGGAACCGGTCGTCGAGACGGCGCAGGAGCTGCTCCACCGAGAGCGTGCCGAGCCGGCCCGCCGCCAGTTCGAGCGCGAGCGGAATCCCGTCGAGCCGGCGGCACAGCTCGGCGGCCGCCGGCTCCTGCCCCCCGACGGGCCGCTCGCCGGCCCGGGCCGCCGCCGCGCGCTCGGCGAACAGCGCAAGCGCGTCCGCGTCGTCCATCGGCGTCAGCGTGAACACCTGCTCGCCGTCGATCCGCAGCGGCAGCCGCCCGGCGGCCAGCACGCGTAGACCGGGGCAGCTCCTCAGCAGCTCCCGCACGAGCTCCGCGCAGGCGTCCACCAACTGCTCGAACCCGTCGACGACCAGCAGGAGTTCACGCTCCGCGAGATGGTCGAGGAGCAGCCGGCGCGGGGCGCGCGCCGTGTGGTCGGTCAGGCCGAGGGCGTCCACGATCGCGTGGTCGAGCAGCCCCGGATCGTTCAAGCAGGACAGCTCCACCAGCCGGACGCCATCGCAGTACCGTTCCTGCGTGGCCGCGGTGGCCGCGCCCCGCAGCGCGAGACGCGTCTTGCCGACTCCGCCGACCCCGGTCACGGTGACCAGGCGCGCCTCGCGGAGCAGCCGGTCGAGCCGGGCCAGATCTCGGTCTCGCCCGACGAAGCGGTTCAACTCTGCGGGCAGATGGGAGCGCATGGAACACGCAGCGTACTCAAGGGTATGCACTGCGTACAATCGGCTTGCACAACTCCGCTTGTGGCGGCCCGGTATGCGGTACGGGAAGCGATCCCCGGCGCGATAGGCTCAGAGGGCTGTATCTTTCGAGTTTTTCAAGGGTTTCGAGTTCCGACGGGTTGCGGGGAGCGGTGCAAGTGTCCGGTGGTGAGGTGGCCGGGATCCTGGTGGCCGTCTTCTGGGCGATCCTGGTGTCCTTCCTGGCGGTCGTTCTCGTGAGGCTGGCCCAGACGCTGAAGGCGACGACCAGACTGGTCGCGGACGTGACCGACCAGGCGATCCCCCTGCTCGCGGACGCCTCCACCGCGGTGCGCTCCGCCCAGACCCAGCTGGCCCGGGTCGACGCCATCGCCTCGGACGTCCAGGAGGTCACCTCCAACGCGTCCGCGCTCTCCACCACCGTCGCCTCCACCTTCGGCGGCCCGCTGGTGAAGGTCGCCGCCTTCGGCTACGGAGTGCGCCGCGCGCTCGGACGCAAGGGCGCCGCACCCGCCGACGAGCCGGCTCGCGCGAGCCGGCGCACCGTGATCGTCGGGCGGACCGTGCCGTCCGCGCGGCGCTCCAAGCGAAAGGGCTGACGCTGCGATGTTCCGCCGTACGTTCTGGTTCACCGCGGGCGCTGCCGCCGGAGTCTGGGCCACCACCAAGGTCAACCGCAAGCTGAATCAACTGACCCCCGAGAGCCTCGCCGTGCGCGCCGCCGACAAGGCGGTCGAAACCGGCCACCGGCTCAAGGACTTCGCCCTCGACATCAAGTCCGGCATGGCGCAGCGCGAGGCCGAACTCAACGACGTCCTGGGCATCGGCGAGGGCGAGGTGCGCGAACTGCCCGCGCAGCGCCGCCTCGTCGCCATCGAGACCGCCCAAGAGCGGTACCGCAAGCAGCAGTACAGCAAAGAGCAGAACCCCAAGCATTCGTACAACCGGAATGAGGACCACTGATGGAGTCGGCCGAGATTCGCCGCCGCTGGCTGAGCTTCTTCGAGGAGCGCGGCCACACCGTCGTCCCTTCGGCGTCGCTCATCGCGGACGACCCGACTCTGCTGCTCGTCAACGCGGGCATGGTCCCCTTCAAGCCCTACTTCCTGGGTGAGACCAAGCCGCCCGCCCCGCGCGCCACCAGCGTGCAGAAGTGCGTGCGCACGCCGGACATCGAAGAGGTCGGCAAGACCACCCGGCACGGCACGTTCTTCCAGATGTGCGGCAACTTCTCCTTCGGCGACTACTTCAAGGAAGGCGCCATCAAGTACGCCTGGGAGCTGCTCACCAGCTCCGTGGCGGACGGCGGCTACGGCCTGGAGCCGGAGAAGCTCTGGATCACCGTCTACCTCGACGACGACGAGGCCGAGCGGATCTGGCACGAGGTCGTCGGGGTGCCGAAGGAGCGCATCCAGCGCCTGGGCAAGAAGGACAACTTCTGGTCCATGGGCGTGCCCGGACCGTGCGGGCCCTGCTCCGAGATCAACTACGACCGCGGCCCCGAGTTCGGCGCCGAGGGCGGCCCGATCGTCAACGACGAGCGCTACGTGGAGATCTGGAACCTGGTCTTCATGCAGTACGAGCGCGGCGCAGGCGAGGGCAAGGAGGACTTCCCGATCCTCGGCGACCTGCCCTCCCAGAACATCGACACCGGCCTGGGTCTCGAACGCCTCGCGATGATCCTGCAGGGCGTGCAGAACATGTACGAGACCGACACCCTGCGCGTCGTCATGGACAAGGCCACCGAACTGACCGGTGTGCGCTACGGCGACCAGCACACCTCCGACGTGTCGATGCGCGTGGTCGCCGACCACATCCGTACGTCCGTGATGCTCATCGGCGACGGTGTCACCCCCGGCAACGAGGGCCGCGGCTATGTGCTGCGCCGCATCATGCGCCGCGCCATCCGCAACATGCGTCTCATGGGCGCCACCGGCCCGGTCGTCCAGGACCTGATCGACGTCGTGATCAAGACGATGGGCCAGCAGTACCCGGAGCTCGTCACCGACCGCAAGCGCATCGAGACGGTCGCCCTCGCCGAAGAGGCCGCCTTCCTCAAGGCGCTGCGCGGCGGCACCAACATCCTCGACACCGCGATCACCGAGACCAAGGCCACCGGTGGCACGGTCCTCGCCGGCGACAAGGCGTTCCTGCTCCACGACACGTGGGGCTTCCCCATCGACCTCACCCTGGAGATGGCCGCCGAGCAGGGCCTCTCCGTGGACGAGGACGGCTTCCGCCGTCTGATGAAGCAGCAGCGCGACCAGGCCAAGGCCGACGCCCGCGCCAAGAAGACCGGTCACGCCGACCTGTCCGCCTACCGCGAGGTGGCCGACGTCTCCGGCGCCACCGACTTCACCGGCTACACCTCCACCGAGAACGAGTCGACCATCGTCGGCCTGCTCGTCGACGGCGTGCCCTCGCCGGCCGCGACCGAGGGCGACGAGGTCGAGGTCGTCCTCGACCGCAGCCCGTTCTACGCAGAGGGCGGCGGCCAGCTCGCCGACCAGGGCCGCATCAAGCTCGACAGCGGCGCCGTCATCGAGATCCGCGACGTGCAGAAGCCGGTCCCCGGCGTCCATGTGCACAAGGGTGTCGTCCAGGTCGGCGAGGTGACGGTCGGCGCGTCCGCGTACGCCGCCATCGACACCAAGCGCCGCCGCGCCATCGCCCGCGCCCACTCCGCGACCCACCTCACCCACCAGGCGCTGCGCGACGCGCTCGGCCCGACGGCCGCCCAGGCCGGCTCCGAGAACTCGCCGGGTCGCTTCCGCTTCGACTTCGGTTCGCCCGCCGCCGTTCCCGGCACGGTCCTCACCGACGTCGAGCAGAAGATCAACGAGGTGCTCGCCCGCGAGCTCGACGTGCAGGCCGAGGTCATGTCGATCGACGAGGCCAAGAAGCAGGGCGCCATCGCCGAGTTCGGCGAGAAGTACGGCGAGCGGGTCCGCGTCGTCACCATCGGCGACTTCTCCAAGGAGCTGTGCGGCGGCACCCACGTGCACAACACCGCCCAGCTGGGTCTGGTGAAGCTGCTCGGCGAGTCGTCGATCGGCTCGGGCGTGCGCCGCATCGAGGCTCTGGTCGGCGTCGACGCGTACAACTTCCTGGCGCGCGAGCACACGGTCGTCGCTCAGCTCCAGGAGCTGGTCAAGGGCCGTTCCGAGGAGCTGCCGGAGAAGATCTCCACCATGCTCGGCAAGTTGAAGGACGCCGAGAAGGAGATCGAGAAGTTCCGCGCCGAGAAGGTGCTCCAGGCCGCGGCCGGTCTCGTGGACTCCGCCAAGGACATCCGCGGCACCGCGCTCGTCACCGGCCAGGTGCCGGACGGCACCTCCGCGGACGACCTGCGCAAGCTGGTCCTCGATGTGCGCGGCCGTATCCCCAGTGACCGTCCGGCCGTCGTCGCGCTGTTCACCACGAACAACGGCCGCCCGGTCACCGTCATCGCCACCAACGAAGCGGCCCGCGAGCGCGGTCTCAAGGCCGGCGAGCTGGTCCGCACCGCGGCCAAGACGCTCGGCGGCGGCGGTGGCGGCAAGCCGGACGTCGCCCAGGGCGGCGGCCAGAACCCGGATGCGATCGGCGACGCGATCGACGCCGTCGAGCGCCAGGTGGCGGAGACCGCCTGATGCGCCGAGGACGTCGCCTTGCGATCGATGTCGGTGACGCCCGGATCGGGGTCGCCTCGTGCGACCCCGACGGGGTGCTCGCCACGCCGGTGGAGACCGTGCCGGGACGTGACGTCCCGGCCGCCCACCGGCGGCTGCGGCAGCTGGTCGAGGAGTACGAACCGATCGAGGTGATCGTCGGACTGCCCCGCTCGCTCAACGGTGGCGAGGGCCCGGCCGCGGCCAAAGTCCGGCGCTTCGCCCAGGAGTTGGCGCGCGGCATCGCCCCGATCGGGATCCGGCTCGTCGACGAACGCATGACCACGGTCACGGCGACCCAGGGTCTGCGAGCCTCGGGAGTGAAGTCGAAAAAGGGCAGATCGGTCATCGACCAGGCAGCCGCAGTGATCATCCTTCAGAACGCGCTTGAGGCCGAACGGGTGTCAGACACGGCTCCGGGCGAAGGCGTCGAAGTGGTTATCTGATCGCGATACGGTAACGTTCCGGCCGATGCGGAGGCATTCGAACAGTCGCCGCACAGCAAAAGAGGCGGACCGTCCGGATGCCTCGCGGCTCTAGGGGACCGATGACTGAGTATGGCCGGGGCCAAGGCTCCGAACCGTGGCACCCAGAGGACCCCCTCTACGGGGACCAGGGGTGGGGAGCGCAGCAGGCTGCCTCCGGTCAGGCTCCCTACGCCGGCCAGGACGAGCAGTACCAGCAGCAGGCTCAGCAGCCGTACTACCCGCAGCACACGCAGGACCCGTACGGGCAGCAGCAGTACGCGGACCCGCAGGCACCGCAGCAGTACGCCGAATCGCAGCCTCAGTACGCCGAGTCGCAGCCTCAGCAGCAGTACCAGCAGGGCTACGCCGAGCAGCTTCAGCAGGGCTACCCGCAGCAGCAGTATCCGGACCAGTACGCGGCTCAGCCCCAGCACCACCAGCAGCCCCAGCAGTTCAGCGGCGGCTGGGACGCCACCGGTGAGCAGGCCGCCATGCCGTACGCGGGTCAGCAGCCGGACCCGTACCACAACGGCTACGCCGGCGAGGGCCACGATCCCTATGGCACGCCCGATGCGTATCTACCTCCGCAGCCGCCGGGCCAGCGCCGGGCTCCCGTCGTGCCCGAGGTGCCCGAGCAGGGCCATGAATGGGACGCCGAACCGCAGGAGGAGAGCCACCCGTTCTTCACCGGCGTTGACAAGAGCGAACGCGAGGACGACGACCCGGCGGAGTCCCGCGGGGCCGACGGCGGCGGCGGTGGCCGCGACCGGCGGAGCAAGTCCAAGAAGAAGGGCAAGAGCGGCCGCGCCTGTCTGGTCCTCGCGGTGATCTTCGCGATCGGCGCGGGCGGCATCGGTTACGTGGGCTACGACTTCTACGAGAAGAAGTTCGGCGCGGCCCCCGACTACGTGGGCGAGGGCAACGGGGAGACGGTTCTCGTCGAGATCCCGGCCGGCGCGGGCGGCTCCGAGATCGGCCAGCTCCTCAAGCAGGCCGGTGTCGTCAAGAGCATCGACGCGTTCGTCCAGGCCCAGAACGACGACCCCAAGGGCAAGACGATCCAGGCCGGCGCCTACTCGATGAAGAAGGGCATGTCGGCGGCGAACGCGGTCAAGCTCATGCTCAGCCCGGCCAGCCGTAACTCCCTCATCATTCCCGAAGGCAAACGCAACTCCTGGGTCTATGGGGAGATCGACAAGCGGCTCGGACTCTCCGCCGGCACGACCAAGGAAGTCGCGCTCAAGAACGCCGACAGCATGGGTCTGCCGGACTGGGCCAAGGGCCACAAGAACGTCAAGGACCCGCTGGAAGGATTCCTCTACCCGGCGAGCTACCCCGTCGCCAAGGGCATGAAGCCCGAGGACGTGCTCAAGAAGATGGTCAACCGGGCCGCCTCCGAGTACGGCAAGCAGGACCTGGCCGCCGAGGCCAAGAAGCTCAAGCTGGACGGGCCCTGGCAGCTCGTCACCGTCGCCAGCCTCGTGCAGGCCGAGGGCAAGAACTCCGACGACTTCCGCAAGATGGCCGAAGTGGTCTACAACCGCCTCAAGCCGGACAACTACCAGACCAACCAGAAGCTCCAGTTCGACTCGGCGTACAACTACCTCACCAACCAGAGCAACATCAAGATCGGCCTGTCCGAGATCAACAGCAACCCGGACCCGTACAACACGTACAAGTGGCGGGGGCTGACGCCCGGGCCCATCGGCAACCCCGGCAGCGAGGCGATGGCGGCGGCGCTGGATCCGACCAAGGACGGCTGGCTGTACTTCGTCGCCACCGACGGCGTCCACAAGACCGAATTCGCCAAGACGCTGGCCGAGTTCAACAAGCTGAAGGAAGAGTTCAATGCCCAGTCCGGCCAGTGAGGGCGCGCCGGCCCGTGCGGGCGCGCGGCGTGCCGCCGTCCTCGGGTCGCCCATCGCGCACTCGCTCTCCCCGGTGCTGCACCGGGCCGCGTATGCCGAACTCGGCCTGGACCACTGGTCGTACGACCGCTTCGAGGTGGACGAGGCCGGGCTCTCCGGCTTCGTCGCGGGGCTCGACGCGTCGTGGGCGGGGCTCTCGCTCACGATGCCGCTGAAGCGCGCGATCATCCCGCTCCTGGACGCGGTGAGCTCCACCGCTGCCTCGGTCGAGGCGGTCAACACCGTCGTCTTCACGGACGACGGCCGCCGCCTCGGCGACAACACCGACATCCCGGGCATGATCGCGGCGCTGGGGGAGCGCGGGGTGGCCCGCGTCGAATCCGCCGCCGTGCTCGGCGCCGGCGCCACCGCGTCCTCGGCGCTCGCCGCGCTCGCCCGGGTCTGCACCGGCCCGGTCACGGCGTACGTCCGCAGCGAGGCGCGCGCCGCGGAGATGCGCGGCTGGGGCGAACGGCTGGAAGTCGACGTCCGCACCGCCGACTGGTCGCGTGCGGCCGACGCCTTCGAGGCGCCGCTCGTCATCGCCACCACCCCGGCCGGCACCACCGACGCCCTGGCCCCGGCCGTCCCCGAGCGGGTGGGCACCCTCTTCGACGTGCTGTACGACCCCTGGCCCACCGCGCTCGCGGCCGCCTGGTCGGGGCGCGGGGGAGCCGTCGTCGGCGGCCTCGACCTCCTCGTACACCAGGCCGTGCTCCAGGTCGAGCAGATGACGGGCTGCGCCGCTGCCCCGCTGGAGGCCATGCGCAAGGCCGGCGAAGCGGCCCTGGCCCACCGCTGAGCCTCCCCGTCCCGACCGGCCCGAACGCGCCGCGCCCGCATCCGCCGCAGTCCGCCTGCTGGACCGGGGCCCGGGCCACCTTCCGGGACGTGGGAGGATCAGGGGGAGGCGGGCCAGGGCCGCGCACCCCGGTAACTCCGCCGTAGTACCAGGACGCGCGAGCATCGAGGAGCACCGTTGAGCAGGTTGCGCTGGCTGACCGCTGGGGAATCCCACGGACCCGCACTTGTCGCGACGCTGGAGGGTCTTCCCGCCGGCGTGCCGATCACCACGGAGATGGTCGCCGACCACCTGGCCCGGCGGCGGCTCGGTTATGGACGCGGCGCCCGGATGAAGTTCGAACGTGACGAGGTGACCTTCCTCGGCGGCGTACGGCACGGCCTGTCCATGGGCTCGCCGATCGCGGTCATGGTGGGCAACACCGAGTGGCCCAAGTGGGAACAGGTCATGTCCGCGGACCCGGTCGACCCGGAGATCCTGGCGGAGCTTGCCCGCAACGCCCCGCTGACCCGCCCCAGGCCCGGCCACGCCGACCTCGCCGGCATGCAGAAGTACGGCTTCGAGGAGGCCCGCCCGATCCTGGAGCGCGCCAGCGCCCGCGAGACCGCGGCCCGTGTCGCGCTCGGCGCGGTGGCCCGCTCCTACCTCAAGGAGACGGCCGGCATCGAGATCGTCTCCCACGTGGTGGAGCTGGCCGCGGCCAAGGCCCCCTACGGGGTGCTGCCGACCCCGGCCGACGTCGAGAAGCTGGACGCCGACCCGGTGCGCTGCCTCGACGCGGACGCGTCGAAGGCGATGGTGGCCGAGATCGACCAGGCCCACAAGGACGGCGACACCCTCGGCGGCGTCGTCGAGGTCCTCGCCTACGGCGTACCCGTCGGCCTCGGCTCGCACGTCCACTGGGACCGCCGTCTCGACGCGCGGCTCGCCGCCGCCCTCATGGGCATCCAGGCGATCAAGGGCGTCGAGGTCGGCGACGGCTTCGGCCTGGCCCGGGTGCCCGGCTCGAAGGCGCACGACGAGATCGTCAACACCGCCGAGGGCGTCAAGCGCACCTCAGGCCGCTCCGGCGGCACCGAGGGCGGCCTGACCACCGGCGAACTGCTGCGGGTCCGCGCCGCGATGAAGCCCATTGCGACCGTGCCGCGCGCGCTCGCCACCATCGACGTCGCCACCGGCGAGGCCGCCAAGGCCCACCACCAGCGCTCCGACGTGTGCGCCGTGCCGGCCGCCGGCATCGTCGCCGAGGCCATGGTCGCGCTCGTCCTCGCGGACGCCGTCGCCGAGAAGTTCGGCGGCGACAGCGTGCCCGAGACGCGGCGCAACGTCCAGTCGTACCTCGACAACCTGCAGATCCGGTGAGCACCACCGGACCCCTGGTCGTTCTCGTCGGTCCGATGGGATCGGGCAAGTCCACCGTGGGCGCGCTGCTCGCCGAACGGCTCGGCGTGCCCTACCGGGACACCGACGCCGACATCGTGGCCGCCGAGGGCCGCGCGATCGCGGACATCTTCATCGAGGACGGCGAGCCGCACTTCCGCGCCCTGGAACGGGACGCGGTGCGCGCCGCGCTCGCCGGGCACACCGGCGTGCTCTCGCTCGGCGGCGGCGCGATCCTCGACGAGAACAGCCGCGCGCTGCTCGCGCCGCACCCCGTCGTCTACCTCTCGATGGACGTCGAAGAGGCGGTCAAGCGCGTCGGTCTGAACACCGCCCGGCCGTTGCTCGCCGTCAACCCGCGCCGGCAGTGGCGCGAGCTGATGGACGCGCGGCGCCATCTGTACACCGAAGTCGCCCGTGCGGTCGTCGCGACCGACGAGCGCACCCCCGAAGAGGTCGCACAGGCGGTCCTCGACGCACTGGAGTTGAAGGACGCATGACGGAGCAGGCACCCACCCGGATCCAGGTCGGCGGCACCGCCGGGACTGACCCGTACGAAGTGCTCGTCGGCCGCAACCTGCTGGGCGAACTGGCCGGCCTCATCGGCGAACGGGCCCAGCGGGTCGCGATCATCCACCCCGAGGCCCTGGCCGGCACCGGTGACACGATCCGCGAGGACCTCACCGGGCAGGGCTACGACGTCATCGCCATCCAGGTGCCCAACGCGGAGGAGGCCAAGACCGCCGAGGTCGCCGCCTACTGCTGGAAGGCGCTCGGCCAGTCCGGCTTCACCCGCACCGACCTCGTCATCGGTGTCGGCGGCGGCGCCACCACCGACCTCGCGGGCTTCGTCGCGGCCACCTGGCTGCGCGGGGTGCGCTGGATCTCCGTGCCGACCACCGTGCTGGGCATGGTCGACGCGGCCGTCGGCGGCAAGACCGGGATCAACACCGCCGAGGGCAAGAACCTGGTGGGCTCCTTCCACCCGCCCGTCGGCGTCCTGTGCGACCTGGCCGCGCTCGACTCGCTGCCCGTCAACGACTACGTGTCGGGCATGGCCGAGGTCATCAAGACCGGCTTCATCGCCGACCCGGCCATCCTCGACCTCATCGAGTCCGACCCGGCCGGCGCCCGCACCCCCGAGGGCCCGCACACCGCCGAACTCATCGAGCGCTCCATCCGGGTCAAGGCCGAGGTGGTCTCCAACGACCTGAAGGAATCGGGTCTGCGCGAGATCCTCAACTACGGCCACACCCTGGCGCACGCCATCGAGAAGAACGAGCGCTACAAGTGGCGGCACGGCGCGGCCGTCTCCGTCGGCATGGTCTTCGCCGCCGAACTCGGCCGGCTGGCCGGGCGGTTGGACGATGCGACGGCCGACCGGCACAGCGCGATCCTGGAGTCCGTCGGTCTTCCGCTGACCTACCGCGGCGACCAGTGGCCCAAGCTCCTGGAGAACATGAAGCTGGACAAGAAGTCCCGCGGCAACCTGCTCCGCTTCATCGTCCTGGACGGCCTCGCCAAGCCGACCGTCCTGGAGGGCCCCGACCCGTCCGTGCTGCTCGCCGCGTACGGCGAGGTCTCCGCATGACCCGGCCGGTGTTCGTCCTCAACGGCCCCAACCTGGGCCGGCTGGGCTCCCGCGAGCCCGACGTGTACGGCGCCACCACATACGCCGGTCTCGTCGAGGTCTGCGAGTCGCTCGGCAAGGAGCTCGGCTTCGAGGTCTCCGTCCGCGAGACCAACGACGAGGGCGAGCTCATCCGCTGGCTCCACGAGGCCGCGGACGGTCGCATTCCGGTCGTCATCAACCCGGGCGCCTTCACCCACTATTCGTACGGAATGCGCGACGCGGCCGCCCAGCGCACCGCACCCCTCATCGAGGTGCACATCTCGAACCCGTACGCCCGTGAGGAATTCCGCCACACCTCGGTGATCGCCCCCGTCGCCACCGGCACCGTCGCGGGCTTCGGCATCGGCTCCTACCGTCTGGCGCTGCGCGCGCTCGCCGAGGAACTGGCCGACCAACTCGGCTGACGGGCACGTCTGTCCGCCCCCGGCCGTTCACACTGTGACGGCCGGGGGAGGTACGGTTCTGCACCGGGCCGCCGCACACCGACAGGCGCCCGACCAGCGCCAGTTGCCTGTACGAGACGGAGTGGCACCGGATGCAGCACGCAGGGGGGGCTCCACCGCCGCCGCCCCACGCCCCGGGGCAGCCCCCGCACGACTGGGCCCAGGGGATCGAGCCGGAGGGCACGGCCCGGCTGAGGCCCAACGCGCCACCGGCGGGCCCGCCCGCGCCGGGCACCCCGCCGTATCAGCCGGGACCCCCGCCCGGGGCCGGTCCGGCCCAGCTCCCGGCCCACCCGCCGACGCCGCAGGGCCAGGGCGCGCACCACCCCGCCACCCAGCAGCCGCCCGGCCAGGGCTGGCACGGGCCCGCGCCGCAGCACGCCTCGGCTCGGCCGCCCTCCCGCGACACCACCGGGCACGTCGCGCTGCCGCCCGGCGGGCCCGTCCCGATGCCGCAGGCGCCCGAGGGCACCGGCGCCACCACGCTCGCCGTGCTGCTCATAGGCCCCGCCGGAGCGGGCAAGACGACCGTGGCCCGCTACTGGGCGCAGCACCGCCGGGTACCGACCGCCCACATCAGCCTCGACGACGTACGCGAATGGGTGTGCTCGGGGTTCGCCGACCCCCAGTCGGGGTGGAACGACCACTCCGAGGCCCAGTACCGCCTGGCCCGCCGCACCTGCGGCTTCGCCGCGCGCAACTTCCTGGCCAACGGGATCTCCTGCATCCTCGACGACGCGGTCTTCCCCGACCGGCCGGTCGTGGGCCTGGGCGGCTGGAAGCGCCATGTGGGCCCCGGGCTGCTGCCCGTCGTGCTCCTGCCCGGCCTCGACGTGGTCCTGGAGCGCAACGCGGAGCGCAGCGGGAACCGGCGGCTGTCGGACGAGGAGGTCGCGGGCATCCACGGCCGTATGGCCGGCTGGTACGGCTCGGGTCTGCCGATCATCGACAACTCCCAGTACGACGTCCCCACCACGGCCCGCCTTCTGGACGACGTCCTGGCCCGAACCCTCGCGAGCCCCCCGAACTGGTAGCCCCGCCCGATCCGACCCGGGGACGGGCCACATCCCGGGACGCCTGCCAACGACCGGCCCCGGTGGCGCGGGTCCCGCCAGGGGCGCGGGGAACTGCGCGACCGGCCCCGGACGGTCCGCGGTCGACGAACCAGGGGCGGCACCCCGAGCCCGTCCGGCATTTGAGGACAAGAGCGGACCGACTACCGGGGCGGCCCCCGGTCGGACGCGTAGAAACGGCCGAAATCCGCCGCCGCTCATACGCTCGAACCATGTCAGAGGTGTTCGCGGTGCGCCGCGCCTGGCTGCGGGACCGCTGCGCGGCCGCAGGCAGCGCGGCCGCCCTGGTCTCGCGCCCGGCCAATGTCCGCTACCTCGCCGGCGGCGCCCCGCCCGGCGCGGTGCTGCTGCTCGGGCCGGCCGAGGACGTCCTGCTGTGCCCGCGCACGCCGTCCGGCGACCTCATCGAGGGCCACCTCGACGAGCAGCTCCGGCTCACCGTGCTGCCCGCGCCCGGCGCCGACCCGGCCGTGGCCGCCGCCGACCTCGCCCAGGCGAGCGGCGCCGACTCGCTCGCCGTGGAGGAACACCACCTCTCCGTGGCCCGCCACCGCGCGCTCGGCTCGGTGGCGCCCCGGCTGCTCCTCGGCGATCTCGGGGGCGCCGTCGAACAGCGCCGCCTGGTCAAGGACGAGGAGGAGATCGCCTGTCTGCGGATCGCCGCGGAGATCGCCGACCAGGCCCTGGGCGAGCTCCTGGAGTCGATCCTGGTCGGCCGCACCGAGCGCCACCTCGCCCTCGAACTGGAGCGGCGTCTCGTCGACCACGGCGCCGACGGGCCCGCCTTCATGACCTCGGTCGGCACCGGCCCCAACTCCGGCCGGGCAGGCCACCGTCCGGCCGACCGCAGGGTCGAGGAGGGCGACTTCCTCTCGGTCTGCCTGGGCGCCACCTACCGCGGATACCGGTGCGAGATCGGCCGTACCTTCGTGATCGGCACGACCCCCGCAGACTGGCAGATCGAGCTGTACGACGCCGTTTTCGCAGCCCAGCGGGCCGGCCGGGAAGCCCTCGTACCGGGCACCGAGTACCGCGCGGTGGACCGGGCGACCCGTCAGGTACTGGACGCCGCGGGCCATGCCGAGGCCTTCGGGCCGCTCACCGGACACGGGGTCGGGATCGAAATCGACGAGGAGCCGCAGCTCGCACCTGGAGCCATGGGTAAACTGGACACTTGCGTGCCGGTCACCGTCGAACCGGGGGTCCACCTCCCGGGCCGGGGCGGAGTCCGGATCGATGACACGCTCGTCGTACGCCCAGAGGCGGACGGCGGCCCCGAGCTACTCACCATCACGACCAAGGAGCTGCTAGCGCTCTAGCACGCGTACGCGCCCCCGGTGCGTACCCTCGGTCGTCCACCAGCTTTCAGTCCAGGAGATTCCGCAACCGTGGCTTCCACGAACGACCTCAAGAACGGCCTGGTGCTCAAGCTCGACGGAGGCCAGCTCTGGTCCGTCGTCGAGTTCCAGCACGTCAAGCCCGGCAAGGGCCCGGCCTTCGTGCGCACCAAGCTCAAGAACGTGCTCTCCGGCAAGGTGGTCGACAAGACCTTCAACGCCGGTGTGAAGGTCGAGACGGCCACCATTGACCGCCGCGACATGCAGTTCTCGTACATGGACGGCGAGTACTTCGTCTTCATGGACATGAGCACCTACGACCAGCTGATGGTCGACCGCAAGGCCGTCGGCGACGCCGCCAACTTCCTGATCGAGGGCTTCACCGCCTCGGTCGCGCAGCACGAGGGCGAGGTGCTCTACGTCGAGCTGCCGGCCGCCGTCGAGCTCACCATCGAGCACACCGACCCGGGCGTCCAGGGCGACCGCTCCACCGGCGGCTCCAAGCCCGCGCGGCTGGAGACCGGTTACGAGATCGGTGTCCCGCTCTTCATCACCACCGGTGAGAAGATCAAGGTCGACACCCGCACCGGCGACTACCTCGGCCGGGTGAACAGCTAACCGTGGCTGCCCGGAACAAGGCCCGCAAGCGCGCCTTCCAGATCCTCTTCGAGGCCGACCAGCGCGGCGAGTCCGTGCGGACGGTCCTCGCGGACTGGGTGCGGCACTCGCGGTCCGACGACCGTCAGCCGCCGGTCGCCGAGTACACGATGCAGCTCGTCGAGGGGTACGCGGACTACGTGGACCGCATCGACGACCTCATCTCCACGTACGCGGTGGACTGGACGCTCGACCGCATGCCGGTCGTCGACCGGAACATCCTGCGACTCGGCACGTACGAGCTGGTCTGGGAGGACGAGACGCCCGACGCGGTCGTCATCGACGAGGCCGTCCAGCTGGCGAAGGAGTTCTCCACGGACGACTCGCCGGCCTTCGTGAACGGGATGCTCGCCCGTTTCAAGGACCTCAAGCCGAGCCTGCGCCGCGACTAGCCTCCGGCGGGACATCGGCCCACGAAGGGTCCGCAGCACGAACCGTGCTGCGGTGCCGAACGCCGACCCCCCCCCCGGGGGGGGGGCGCCCGGGGGAAACCCCCCGCGCCCCCCGCGGGGGCTCCACCGCGCCCCGCCCCGGGCCCCCCCACGCGGGCC
>NZ_JBEZKW010000069.1:0-34751 GCF_040651795.1 Streptomyces sp. NPDC048361 | reverse complement strand
GCGTGATCGACATCAGCAACATCGACCTCTTCCTCGGCCTGGACGTCGGCAAGGGCGAACACCACGCCACCGCGGTGACCCCGGCCGGGAAGAAGGCGTTCGACAAGCGGCTGCCCAACAGCGAGCCCAGACTCCGCGAGGTGTTCGGCAGGCTTCAGGCCAAGCACGGAACCGTCCTCGTGGTCGTCGACCAGCCCGCCACCATCGGCGCCCTGCCGCTGGCCATCGCCCGGGACATGGGCTGCGAAGTCGCCTATCTGCCCGGCCTGACGATGCGGCGGATCGCCGACCTCTATCCCGGCGAGGCCAAGACCGACGCCCGCGACGCGTTCATCATCGCGGACGCGGCCCGCGCTATGCCGCACACCCTGCGCTCGCTCGAACTGGACGACGAGACCGTCGCCGAGCTGGAGATGATCGTCGGCTTCGACGACGACCTGGCCGCGGAAGCAACCCGGCTCTCCAACCGGCTCCGCGGCCTGTTCACGCAGGTCCATCCGCATCTCGAACGGGTCCTGGGTCCGCGCATGCAGCACCCGGCCGTGCTGAAACTGCTCAGCCAGTACGGCTCTCCGGCCCAGATCCGCAAGGCCGGACGGCGACGGCTGGTCACCCTGATCCGCCCGAAGGCGCCCAGGATGGCCGAGCGGCTCGTCGACGACATCTTCACGGCACTCGACGAGCAGACCGTGGTCGTCGCGGGCACGGACGCAGCTTCGCTGATCGTCCCCAGCCTCGCCGACTCGCTCCAAGCGGTCCTTGACCAGCGCAAACTCATCGCCGCCCAGATCGAGGAACTGCTGGAGTCCCACCCTCTTTCCCAGGTCCTGATGTCCATGCCCGGCATCGGCATCAGGACCGGAGCCCGCATCCTCATCGACGTCGGAGACGGAACCAACTTCCCCTCCGCCGCCCACCTCGCCGCCTACGCCGGCCTTGCCCCTACGACGCGGAGCTCGGGCACCTCAATCCGCGGCGAACAGCAGTCCAGACGCGGGAATAAGCAGCTCAAACGGGCCTTCTTCCTCTCCGCGTTCGCCGCCCTGGCCGACCCCGCCTCGCGCACCTACTACGACAAAAAGATCAAAGAGGGCAAACACCACACACAAGCACTCCTCTGCCTCGCCCGTCGCCGAGCCGACGTCCTCTTCGCCATGCTCCGCGACGGCACCTTCTACCAACCACCAACCCCGATCACCCCTTGACCAAAGTCATAGGGGCACCCCCCCCGCATGTCGGGGCCCCGCGCGGTCTGGGGGAGGGGGCCGTACGGCAGCCCCGGGGCGGGTCCTAGGGCCGCCCGCACTCATGGCGTTCGCCTCTCACCGACACCCCCGCCCCAGGCGCACCGTGGATATGTCAGAACTCGTCTCAACCCCCTGGGAAGCACCATGAGTTCCGCGCTTGAGCCATCCACCCGACACGACGCCGGACCCGTCGCCGCTGAGGCATCCGAGGCCGCTGCGGCATCCGATGTCTCGTACGACCCGGAGAACTATCGCCCCGGCCGCACCATCACCGCGTGGGAGCCGGAGAACGAGGTGTTCTGGCGCTCGGTCGGCCGGAAGGTCGCCACCCGGAACCTGTGGATCGCCGTCCCCGCCCTCCTCGTCGCCTTCGTGGTGTGGCAGGTCTGGTCGGTCACCGCGACCAACCTCAAGGACGTCGGCTTCTCCTTCTCCACCTCGCAGCTGTTCTGGCTCACCGCCATCCCGGGCCTGACCGGCGGCACGGCCCGCATCCTCTACACCTTCCTCGGCCCGATGATCGGCCAGCGCCGCTTCACCGCGCTCTCCACGGTGATCCTGATCGTCCCGCTGATCTGGCTCGGCATCGCCATCCAGGACACCTCCACCCCGTACGGCGTCATGGTGATCATCGCCGCGCTCTGCGGCATCGGCGGCGCCAACTTCGCCTCCTCGCTCGCCAACATCGGCTTCTTCTTCCCGAAGAAGGAGAAGGGCAACGCCACCGGCATCAACGGCGGCCTCGGCAACCTCGGCGTCTCCGTCGTGCAGCTCCTGACCCCGATCGTCATCACCTTCTCGACCATCGCGATCGGCAGCGCCCAGCACAAGAAGGACGGCACCCCGGTCTACCTCCAGAACGCCGCGTTCCTGTGGGTCCCGGTCCTTATCGTGCTCGCCCTGATCGCCTGGTTCGGCCAGAACGACCTGAAGGTCGCCTCCACCCCCTTCAGCCGCCAGAAGGTCATTTTCCAGCGCAAGCACAACTGGCTGATGACCTGGCTGTACGTCGGCACCTTCGGCTCCTTCATCGGCTTCGCCGCTGCGCTGCCGCTGCTGATCAAGACGACCTTCCCGGCGTACTCCGTCGCCACCTACGCCTGGATGGGCCCGGCGCTCGGCGCGCTGGCCCGCTGGGCCGGCGGCTGGATCGCCGACAAGCTCGGCGGCGCCAAGGTCACCATCATCTCGTTCGTCGGTATGGCCCTCGCGATCATCGGTGTCATCAACTTCCTTCCCGTGGGCGGCGGTTCGGGCAACTTCTTCGGGTTCTTCGGCTGCTTCCTCGCCGCGTTCTTCTTCTCCGGCGTGGGCAACGGCTCGACCTTCCGGCAGATCCCGGTGATCTTCCGCAACCAGCACCTGAAGGGCTTGGAGGAGGGAACTCCGGAGTACGCCAAGGCGCTCAAGCAGGCCGAGATGGAGGCGGGCGCCGTCACCGGCTTCACTTCCGCGATCGCCGCGTACGGCTTCTTCTTCATCCCGGCGATGTTCGCCAACTTCGCGGTGACCAGCGCGATGTGGGGCTTCGTGGCCTTCTACGTCAGCTGCATCGCGGTCGCCTGGTGGTTCTACGCCCGCAAGGGCGCGGAGGCCCCTAGCTAGGGAGGCCTGAGGCGCCCCAGCCAGGAAGGCGCCCAGCTGGGGAGGCCTGAGGCGCCCCAGCCAGGAAGGCGCCCAGCTGGGGAGGCGTGAGGCGCCCCAGCCAGGGAGGCGCCCAGCTGGACCGCGGATTCGCCGAACGCAGGGCCCGCACGTTCTGTGCGGGCCCTTTGCCGTATCCCTTCGCCATACCCCTCTGCCGTCCCCCTTTGTCGTCCCCCTTTGTCGTCCCCGAGGGATTCTTTCCGAAATTCTTGTGAATGTGTTCACAAGCGAACTAGGGTCCAAAGTCCCGAGTAGATGTGCAGGTCAGGTGGCCTGTCAAGGAAACCGGTGAGCCGATGAGGGGGCTTTCGGCCCCCATGTGGTGACCTATGCCGCCGCAATCGATCGATCAAAGGGAGTGCAATGGAGGCAGCCGAAGAGCTACCGCGAAAGCCTCGCTCGACGGCACACGAAGTACCAGTCGAAGGCGATTCGGAAGGGTGCCCGCCATGACCGCGACCCCCGCAGAGGCGACGAAGAACCGCGAGGCCTGGGACGGCTTCAAGGGCGGACTGTGGCGCGACGCCATCGACGTCCGCGACTTTGTGCAGCAGAACTACACCCCCTACGAGGGCGACGCCGACTTCCTCGCCGGCCCCACCCCGCGCACCACCGCCCTGTGGGAGAAGCTCCTGTCGATGTTCCCCCAGGAGATCGAGCAGGGCATCTACGACGTGGACGTAAAGACCCCGTCCCGCATCGACGCCTTCAAGCCCGGTTACATCGACGGCACCCCGGCCGGTCACAGCGACCTCATCGTCGGCCTCCAGACCGACGCCCCGCTCAAGCGCTCCATCATGCCCAACGGCGGATGGCGGATGGTCGAGAACGCCCTCAATGCCTACGGCTACGAGGCCGACCCCGGCGTACGCGACGTCTACACCCACCTTCGCAAGACCCACAACGAGGGCGTCTTCGACGCGTACACCCCCGAGATCCGGGCCTGCCGCTCCTCCGGCATCATCACGGGCCTGCCCGACGCCTACGGGCGCGGCCGCATCATCGGCGACTACCGCCGCGTCGCCCTCTACGGCGTCGACCGCCTCATCGCCGCCAAGGAGGCCGACAGGGCGCGCCTCGGCGAGGACTGGGCCAGCGAAACGGTCATCCGCGACCGCGAGGAGGTCTCCGAGCAGATCAAGGCCCTGAACGAGCTCAAGGCCATGGCCCTCTCCTACGGCTACGACATCTCCGGCCCCGCCACCACCGGCCGCGAGGCGATCCAGTGGCTGTACTTTGCCTACCTCGCCGCCGTGAAGGAGCAGAACGGCGCCGCGATGTCGATCGGCCGCATCGACAACTTCCTCGACATCTACCTCCAGCGCGACATCGAGGCCGGCCTGATCACGGAGGAGCAGGCGCAGGAGTTCATCGACGACTTCGTCATCAAGCTCCGTATCGTCCGCTTCCTGCGCACCCCCGAATACAACACGCTGTACTCCGGCGACCCCACCTGGGTCACCTGGTCCATGGCCGGCATCGGCGAGGACGGCCGGCCGCTCGTCTCGCGCACCACCTTCCGCGCCCTGCAGACCCTCTACAACCTCGGCCCCGCGCCCGAGCCCAACCTCACCGTCTTCTGGGACCGCCAACTCCCCGCAGGATTCCGGGACTTCGCCTCGCGCGTCGCCATCGACACCTCGGCGATCCAGTTCGAGTCGGACGCCCTGATGCGCCCCAAGTACGGTGACGACACCGCGATCGCCTGCTGCGTCTCGGCGATGGCCGTGGGCAAGCAGATGCAGTTCTTCGGCGCCCGCGTCAACGTCGCCAAGGCCCTGCTGTACGCGATCAACGGCGGCCGCGACGAGAAGAGCGGCAAGCTCGTCGTCGAGGGCTTCACCCCCATCGAGGGGGAGTACCTCGACTACGAGACGGTGTCCCGGCAGTACGACGCGATGCTGGACTGGCTGGCCAAGACGTACGTCCACGCGCTCAACGTCATCCACTACATGCACGACAAGTACGCCTACGAGCGCATCGAGATGGCCCTCCACGACCAGGACATCCTGCGCACCATGGCCTTCGGCATCGCGGGGCTCTCGGTGGCCGCCGACTCGCTGTCCGCGATCAAGCACGCCAAGGTCAAGGTCGTACGCGACGAGACCGGCCTCGCCGTCGACTACGAGATCGAGGGCGACTACCCGGCGTACGGCAACAACGACGACCGCGCCGACGCGTTCGCCACCCGGATCGTGCACGACTTCATGGAGAAGGTGCGCAAGAACCCCACCTACCGGGGCGCCGTCCACACCCAGTCGGTGCTGACCATCACCTCGAACGTCGTCTACGGCCAGAAGACCGGCAACACCCCCGACGGCCGCCGCGCCGGCCTGCCGTTCGCGCCCGGCGCCAACCCGATGAACGGTCGCGACGAGCACGGCTACATCGCCTCCGCGCTCTCCGTCGCCAAGCTGCCCTACGACGACGCCGAGGACGGCATCTCGCTCACCAACACCATCACCCCCGACGCGCTCGGCCGCACCCCGCAGGAGCGCGTCGACAACCTGTCCGGCGTGCTCGACGGGTTCATGGCGAGCAACGGCTTCCACATGAACGTCAACGTCCTGGACAAGGCGACCCTGGAGGACGCCATGGAGCACCCGGAGAACTATCCCCAGCTCACCATTCGGGTCTCGGGCTACGCGGTGAACTTCGTCCGCCTCAGCCGCGAGCAGCAGCTGGACGTGATCAACCGGACGTTCCACGAAGGGCTGTGAGATGGCCGTCCTGCTCGGCCCCGAGATCCCCGTCGGCCGGCCCGCCCGCGCCGACGGGGGCGAGGGCCTCGGCGCGCCGGCCAGTGCGCCGGGTACGCCCAGCGCGCCCAGTGGGCCCGGTATGCCCAGTGCGCCCAGTGCGCCCGGTACGCCCTGTACGCCTGCCGGGGCGGTCACCCGGCGGCCGGTCGCGGGCTCGGTGCACTCCTGGGACCTGTCGACCGGCGTCGACGGGCCGGGCACGCGCTTCGTCACCTTCCTCTCGGGCTGCCCGCTGACCTGCCTGTACTGCCACAACCCGGACACCTGGCGGATGCGGAACGGCAAGCGCACCACGGCCGACGAGGTGGTGGCCGAGGCCGCGAAGTACACGACGTTCATCCAGGCGGCGGGCGGCGGCGCCACCGTCAGCGGCGGCGAACCGCTGCTCCAGCCCGTCTTCGCGGGCGAACTCCTCCACCGCTACAAGCACGAGCTCGGCCTGCACACCGCCCTGGACACCTCCGGGTTCCTGGGCGCCCGGGCCACCGACGCGCTGCTGCGCGACGTCGATCTGGTGCTGCTCGACATCAAGTCGTGGGACCGCGCCACGTACCAGAAGGTCACGGGCCGCCCACTGCAGCCGACCCTCGACTTCGCGCACCGGCTCGCGGACCTGGGCAAGGAGGTCCACATCCGCTTCGTGCTCGTACCTGGCCTGACCGACGCCCCGGCCAACATCGAGGGCGTCGCCTCCTTCGCGGCGTCCCTCGGCAACGTGTCCCGCGTGGACGTCCTGCCCTTCCACAAGCTGGGCGAGAGCAAGTGGGATGCATTGGACATGACCTTCACCCTGCACGACACCCCGTCGCCGAGCGCGGACGAGCTGACGGCGGCCCGGGAGATGTTCGCGTCGTACGGCCTGCACGCGGTCTGATCGGGGGCGGGCCGGGTGGGCCGGGTCGGGTCGGGAGGCCCGGAGTCGGGAGACCCGGAGTCGGGAGGCCCGGAGTCGGGAGGACTGGCGCCGGCGGGTCTGATCCGGGCGGGCCGGATCCGTGCGGAGAGCGGGAGGCCGTTTCGGGGCGGCTCACCCTGTTGATCCCTAAAACGAGTGGTTCGGGCCGGAACATCCCTACCGTGAGGGGGTGACCGAGCCACCCGCACCCCCCGCAGCAGCGCCGGACGCGTCCTCGCCGGACGTGGTGCCTCCAACGGCTCCGGCCGCCCCGCCGCCCGGCCGAGGGTCGGTGGCGCTGCGCGCGACGCTGGCCGGGGTGGTCGTGTCCGTGCTGCTCATCCTCGCCATCGTCTTCGGCAGTCGGCTGCTCAAGGACTTCGACTCCGCGCTCCTTCCCTACGCGGTCGCCACCGTGTTCCTGGCCTTCGGTGTCGCCTACCGCTACACCGTGTGGATCTCCTCTCCGGGCGCGCGCCGCCTCTTCAGGCAGGGCTGGCGGAGCCTGTTCTCGGCTGCCAACTTCCGCAAGGCGCCCACCGCCCTGCCGAAGATGATCGCCACCTACCTCGGCTTCCAGAAGTTCCTCGGCGCCCGCTCGCACGCCCGCTGGGCCGCCCACCAGCTGATCTTCTGGGGCTGCATCCTGGCCGCCGCGATCACGTTCCCGCTGACCTGGGGCTGGTTCACGTTCACCTCGGCGTCCGGCTCGGGCCCCGGGTACGAAATGCGGATCTGGGGGTTCAAGATCCTCGGCTTCGACGCGCTGAGCGTGGTCGGCTGGCTGATGTTCCACGGCCTGGACATCGCCGCCGTCCTGGTCATCCCCGGCGCCTCGTACTTCCTGTGGCGGCGGATGAAGGACCGCGGCGCCATCACCGGCCAGCGCTTCGGCTACGACCTCGTCCCGCTGATCGCGCTGATCGTCATCTCCGTGACCGGGCTCCTCCTGACCTTCTCGTCGATCTTCCTGCACGGCGGCGGCTACGAGTTCCTCGCCGTCCTGCACATGGTGTCGGTGGTCTTCACGCTCATCTACATCCCGTTCGGGAAGTTCTTCCACATCGTGCAGCGGCCGGCCGCCGTCGGCATGCAGCTCTTCAAGTACACCTCCCGCCAGGACGAGCAGGTCTTCCCGTGCAAGCGCTGCGGCGAGCCGGTCGACACCGCCCCGTACGTCGAGAACCTGCGCGGCACCATGCGTGACCTGAAGCTCGACTTCGATGCCTGGGCCGAGTACTGCCCGCGCTGCAAGCGGGTGCTGCGCGGCACCGCCTACCTCAGCCACGTCAAGAAGGGCTTCAAGTGAGCAGCCAGCACATTCCGCTCGACCCTTCGATCGCGCCGCCCGGCACCCGCAACTTCCGGGACGCGGGCGGCATCCCGGCCGACCAGTGGCACGCCGACCAGAACGGCGAGACCCTCGTGCCCACCCACTGCTGCTTCTGCGGGGTGCAGTGCGGCATGTATCTGCGGGTCGACCGCGCGGGCAAGGTGTTCGGCGTCGAACCCCGCAACCACGACATCAACCGGATGCGCCTGTGCCCCAAGGGCATCAACGCCTACCAGCAGGTCAACCACCCCGACCGGCTGACCGCGCCGCTGATGCGCCGCTCCCGCGACGAGCCCTTCCGCGAGGTGTCCTGGGACGAGGCGCTCGACTTCACCGTGGCCGAGGTACGCCGCATCCAGGGCGCACACGGCAACGACGCCTTCGGTCTGCTCGGCGGGGCGAGCCTGTTCTCCGAGAAGACGTATCTGGTCGGCAAGTTCGGCCGGGTCGCGCTCAAGACGCGGCACGTCGACTACAACGGCAGGCTCTGCATGGTCTCCGCAGCAGGCGCCAACAAACTCTCCTTCGGCATCGACCGGGCGGGCAACCCGTTCTCCGACATCCTGCTCACCGACTGCCTCCTGATCGCCGGGTCCAACGTCGGCGAGTGCTTCCCCGTGATGACCCAGTACGTGTGGGGTGCCCGGGATCGCGGCGCCGCCCTGATCGTGATCGACCCGCGCGAGACGGCCATCGCGCGCACCGCCGACATCCATGTCGCCCTCAAGCCGGGCACGGACGCCGCGTTCTTCAATGCCGTACTCAACGTCGTCATCCAGGAGAACCTCGTCGACAAGGAGTTCGTCGCCGAGCACACCACCGGCTGGGACGAGGTGCGCGCCTCCGTCGCCGAGTGCACGCCCGAGTGGGCCGGCGACATCTGCGGGACCCCGGCCTCCCAGGTCGTCCAGGTCGCCCGGGCCTTCGCGGGCGCCGAGCGGGCGATGGCCTGGCACGCGCGGGGCATCGAGCACCATTCGCAGGGCGTCGAGAACTGCCTGACCGTCATCAACCTGTGCACCGCCACCGGCAACCTCGGCAAGCCCGGCGCCGGCTACGGCACCATCACCGGTCAGGGCAACGGCCAGGGCGGACGCGAACACGGACAGAAATCCGACCTGCTGCCCGGCGGCCGCTCCATCTCCAACCCGGAGCACCGGCGCCAGATCTGCGAGATCTGGGGCATCGACGAGACCGAACTCCCGCCCGCCGGGACCTCGATGATGGAAATGGTCTGGCAGATGCAGCGCCAGGAGATCCGCGGTCTCATCGGCATCTGCAACAACCCGTTCGTCTCCCTCCCCAACTACGCGACGGTCAAGTCCGGTTACGACACTCTGGAGTTCCACGCCCAATTCGACTTCTTCCTCTCCGAGACAGCGGCCAACGCGCACGTCGTCTTTCCGGTCACCACCTGGGCTGAGGACGAGGGTGTGATGGCCAACGCCGAAGCGCGGGTGGTCAAGCACAACAAGGCGCAGGAGCCGCCGCCGGGGGTGCGCACCGACACCTGGGTGATGTGTCAGCTCGCCCAACGCCTGGGCGAGGGCGACAAGTTCGACTATCCGGGCTCGCGCGAAGTGTTCGAGGAGCTGCGGATCGCGTCGGCCGGAACCGTCAACGACTACTACGGCATCACCTACGAGCGTCTTGAGGAGACCGGCGGCATCTCTTGGCCCTGCCCCTCCACCGACCACCCCGGCACACCCCGCCTGTTCGAGGGCGGCAAGACCGCGCACCCGGACGGCAAGGTGCATATGCAGGTCGTCGAGTGGCATCCGCCGATGGACCCCTATGACGAGGACCATCCGATGTCGCTCACCACGGGCCGTACCGTGGCGCACTTCCTGTCGGGCAACCAGACCCGCAGGCTCGGCGCGCTCGTCGAGCAGACGCCGCGCCCATGGGTGGAGGTCCATCCCTCGCACGGCTTCCGCAACGGTGACCCCGTGCGGGTGGTGACCCGGCGCGGCAGCGCGGTCTTCCCCGCCCTGGTCACCGAGGCCATCCGCCCGGACACGGTGTTCATCCCGTACCACTGGCCCGTGCCCACGGCCGCCAACGCGCTCACCATCGACGCCCTCGACCCCCGCTCGAAGATCCCCGAGTACAAGGTGTGTGCCTGCAGGATCGAGGCCGCCGACCGCATCGACGAGGTGCCGGCGCCGCCGACCGCGCCGGGCCACACGGCGTACCCGGCGACCCAGGTCTCGCGCACCGACCCCCTGCCCCCCACGGCCCCGCAGGGCCGTGGCACCGCGGAGAGGAGCTGAGGCCCCATGATGGGCAGAACGATCTTCATCGACCCGGGGCGTTGCATCGGCTGCCAGGCCTGTGTCTCGGCCTGTCGCGAGTGCGACTCGCACCGCGGCAAGTCCATGATCCATCTCGACTATCCCGACGAGGGTCATTCCGTCGCCTCCCTTCCGACCGTCTGCATGCACTGCGAGGACCCGGTCGCGCCCTGCGCCGAGGTGTGTCCCGCCGACGCGATCCTGGTGACCGCGGACGGGGTGGTGCAGCAGGCCGACACCACCCGCTGCATCGGGTGTGCCAACTGCGTCAACGCCTGCCCCTTCGGCGTACCGAAGATCGACCTCCAGGCGAAGCTGCAGATGAAGTGCAACCTCTGCTACGACCGCACCGCCTACGGCCTTGCCCCCATGTGCGCCACGGTCTGCCCGACCGGCGCGCTGTTCTACGGGACCATCGACGAGCTCCGCGCCGAACGCCCCGGGGTCCAGGTCGCCGACTCCTTCACGTTCGGCGATGTCGTCGTCTCCACCGGCGTGGCGATGGTCGTGCCCGCCGACAAGGTCCAGTGGCCGGTGCCTGGCGGCCTCCCGATCGTCGAGGTGAATGGAAAGCCCGTGACCGCAGCGAACTCCGGTCAGGGCGGCGGCGGGCCGCGGGCCGGTGGGGAGGACGTCGTCCGATGAGCGTCACCGACCAGTCGCCCGCCGCACCCGACCCCGGCGCGGACCCCGCCCGGGCCGCCCTCCACGACCGCATCGCCGCCGACTCCCTCACCACCCGCCGCGACTACCTCCGTATCGTCGCCACCGTCTCGGGCGGCCTCGCCGTCGGCGGACTCGCGGTCGCCGGCGGAGTACTGCACCGTCACGGCGACGCCGACGGCCCGCCCGACGCCAAACGCATCGCCCCCGTGCTCGCCCCCGGCGAGTCCGTCGCCTTCCGCTTCCCCGGTGAGGACGACCGCGCCGTCGCCGTCCGCCTCAAGGACGGCACCCTCGTCGGCTACTCCGCGGTCTGTACGCATCTGGCCTGCGGGGTCCTGTGGCGCAAGGACCGTGGCGCCGAGGGCGAGTTGTACTGCCCCTGCCACGAAGGGGTCTTCGACGCCCGCACCGGCGAGGTCACCGCGGGACCGCCGCCGCGTCCGCTGCCCAAGGTGCTCCTGGTGGAGGAGGCCGACGGCAGCGTCTGGGCGGTGGCCACGGCACGCTCCGGTGAGAGCACCAAGGACGCCATGTGCCGAGAGTTCGCCAACAAGCGCCCCGACCTGGCCGGCCGCCTGGGCTGCCCCGCCGCCGACACCGCGGGCGCCGGTGCCGGGGGTGCCGATGCCTGGGGTGCCGAGGGCGGATCTGCCGGTGCCGGGGGTGCCTGGGGTGCCGATGTCAGGGCGGCTGGTGCCCGGGCTGCCGGTGCCGGGGTTGCCGAGAGGAGCGAGCGGGCATGAGCGCCGAGAACCATGGCTACCCCGGGCCGGACGACCTGCCCGGCGCCCACGGAACCGAGTCCGGCGGCGGCCCGGGTGGCCAGGGAGACCCGCGTAGTAGTCAGAGAGACCCGCGTGCCCAGGGAGATCCGCGGGGCCCAGGCGGCTCCCCCGGCCGTGGGGGTTTCGGCGGCTCGACCGGCGCCGACGGCCTGCCGGGGCCGGGCGGACACTCCGGTCGCGAACCCGCGGGCGCGGGGCCCGGCCCGTACCCCGCCGGTGCCATGGGGCACCCGGGGCCGGGTGAGAACCCTGTGGTTCCCGCGCGGCCCGCGTACACCCCCGGCTCCGCACAGGCCCGGCTCAACAGGCCGGTCCAAGAGCGCTACCCCCAGATCCGCCCGACCAGCGGCTATGGCGACCCCCGAGTCCGGCACACCGGGCCCGGGCCGGGTGCCGGCAGCGAGCAGGAACCGGAGCGTTCCTCGAAACTGACGGCCCGCCTCGTGCTGGCGATCACGGTGGTCATCGGCCAGCTGTGGGGGCTGACCGTGGTGGTCAACGAGTGGATGAGGGGCAACACCGGCACCGCCTGGTGGGGTGCGGGATTCCTGTGTCTGTCGTTCCTGGTCGTCCTCGGCCTGTGGGCGCTCGACCCGAAGGACCGGTGAGCGAGGCGCTGCCGAGGGTGCTTGGGACGCCACCTTGCTCGACCCGAAGGACCGGTGAGCGAGGTGCTGCCGACGGTGCTTGGGACGCCACCCGGCCGGCGGCTGCCTCGCCCCGCCGTACTCGGCCGGCCACCGGCCCGCCCCGCCGTACCCTGGAGGCATGAGCACCGTCCCCACCTCCGGCCCGCCCGACCGGGATCCAGCGCCCAAGGAGCAGTCCAAGCCCAAGCCCAAGCTGGTCTTCGACGACCCGCTCGACCAGCAGTCCGCCGACGACACGGACCGCGGGTGGGGCGAGCGGCCGACGGCGTCCGCGGGCAGCGCCGCCGACTTGGCGCGCTTCCTCGACGAGAAGCCGCCCCACCACATCTGAGACCTACGCAACGGCAGCTGAGCCGTACGGGACGGCGCCTGAGCTGTACGGGGTCGAGTCAGAGCCCGGCCGGGCCGGTGCCGGCGCCGGATCCCGTGCCAGTGCCGGAGCCGGGGTCGTAACCCGGGCCGCCGGCCGATCCCGTACCGGAGCCCGTGCCGGGGCCGCGCTGGGAGATCAGCGCGTCGCGGATTTCCTTCAGCACCTCCAGCTCGCTGACCTCCATCGTCTCGCGCACCCCTTCCTTGGCCGCGTCGTGCCGCGCCCTCTTCGCCAGGATCCTGGCCATCGGGAGCACCATCAGGAAGTACACGACTGCAGCGGTGATGAGGAAGCTCAGCAGCGCGCTGAGCACCCCGCCCCAGGCGATCCGGATGCCCGCGTCGACGGTGCAGGGGGCCTTCAGGCAGGAGCTGTAGCTCTCCAGATCCTTCGTGCCGAACGCGCCGACCAGCGGGTTGATCACACCCTTCACCACGGAGTTGACGATGTTGGTGAACGCGGCGCCGATCACCACGGCGACCGCCAGGTCGATCACGTTCCCGCGCATCAAAAAGGCCTTGAAGCCGGCCAGCACGCTTGTCTTGTCCTCGCTCACCAATGAGCCCTTCTTCGCATGTGCAGGGGGCAGAGCAAACTCCTGCGCCACCATGGACAGCGCGGGTCGATGCTGTCCAATCCATGTACGCGAACTGGTGACTTGCCCGCTCGGCCGTACGAATCAGCACAGGGTCACCGCCAGTTTGGACGTGGTCCCCGCCCCCGCCAGCACCCGGGCGGTCTCACGTGGCACGGCGAGGACGACGAGCGCCCCGGAGTCCGGCGAGACGCCGCCTGTCTGAGGAACTCCCGTCACCCTCACGCCCGTTGCCAGGATGCGGGCCTCGTCGGCGCCCCGTGAGGGCGAGTTGGCGGATGCGATCACGTCGACGCGGTCGCCGGGCCTCAGTAGCCGTACGGTCTCCGCGTCCGCGATCCGTACCGGCGCGGACACCACCGGGACCGCGACCTTCCGCGCCGGCCCTCTTTCGCGAGGCGCCGGGGCCGCGGTCGAGGCTGCGGCCGCCGCCGGGTGCGTACGCTCGGCTGCCTGCGTGCTGGAGACGGCCAGGGCCGCGGCCGTGACGGCCAGGCCCGCGGCGACCGCCCGCCGGCGCCTGCGCATCGCGCGGCGGAATCCGTGCCGCCCGCCGCGCACCCGTAGCGGCGGGAAGAACGGCACCGTGCCGGGCTCGGGTGCCGGCATGGGCGGCGGGAAGGGGAGGCGGTAGGGCGAGGGAGGAGCGGGAGCGGTAGGAGAAGTGGAAGAAGTAGGAGAAGTAGGAGAAGTAGGCGAAGTAGAGGTGAGGGAGCGGGACTTGGACGCGGACGCGCGCGCCGGTACGTGCGGGTAAGCGGACGCCGGTGCCGGTGCGGACGGGGGCGTTGTGCGGTCTGCGGACATGGTGACCACTGCCGATCGTGGAGTGCCTGTGCTGCTCGGACGCTCCTCACGATCCCCCGTCCCGCGAGATCTCGCCGGTGCCTGTGGACCAGGACCCGTTTGTGGACAACTCCCTCATCCGGACGGGTGGTTCCCGGACCTCATGGCAGCTCGATGCCCAGCTCCCAGCCGTCGTGCGCGTGCGGGCACAGGCAGGCGCGGTCCTCGGTGGCGGGCAGGGCCGCGACCGCGTCGAAGAGCACCTCGCGCAGGCGCGCCACGTTCTCGCCGAACACCCGCAGGACCTCGGCGTGCGAGACGCCCTCGCCGGTTTCCGCGCCGGCGTCCAGGTCGGTGACGAGGGTCATCGAGGTGTAGCAGAGCCCCAGTTCGCGGGCGAGTACGGCTTCGGGGTGACCGGTCATGCCCACCACCGACCAGCCCATCGCCGCGTGCCATTGCGATTCGGCGCGGGTCGAGAAGCGGGGGCCTTCGATCACGACCATGGTGCCGCCGTCCACGGCCTCCCAGCCGCGTCCCTCGGCGGCGGTGAGGGCGGCCTTGCGGCCGTCGGGGCAGTACGGGTCGGCGAACGTGGTGTGCACGACGTTGGGAACCGTGCCGTCCGGCAGGGGCAGCCCGTCGAAGAAGGTCTGGGCGCGCGCCTTCGTACGGTCGACCAGCTGGTCCGGCACGAGCAGGGTGCCCGGGCCGTACTCGCGGCGCAGGCCGCCGACCGCGCACGGGCCGAGGACCTGGCGCACGCCGACGGAGCGCAGCGCCCACAGGTTGGCGCGGTAGTTGATGCGGTGCGGCGGAAGGTGGTGGCCGCGGCCGTGGCGGGGCAGGAACGCCACGCGGCGGCCGGCGATCTCGCCGAGGAAGAGTGAGTCGCTGGGGGAGCCGTAGGGAGTGTCCACCTGGACCTCGGTGACGTCCTCCAGGAACGAGTAGAACCCCGAGCCGCCGATGACGCCGATCTCTGCGTTGGTCATGCCGGTCACACTAACGGTGGGTCCGCGGGCTCAAACCCCGCCATCGCATGGGCCGGTGTGCCGAAGCGGCCACCCATGGGTGGGCTCCTCCGCCGGTGCCTCCGGGCGCCATGTGGGGCCGGTGCGTCAAAACCCCCGTCCACGGGCGGACTCCTCCACCGAACCCCGGCCGACGGGTGGCACGTACGCCAAAACCCCCGCCGTGGGACGGCGGGGGTGGTGCGCAGCTTGTGGGTCAGGCGGCCGGGCTGGCGCTCGACGAGGTCGACGAGGTCGAACCGGAGCTCGACGCCGCGGCCGGCTTGGCGTCCGAACCCGACGACGACTTGGCCGTCGACGAGGACGACGACGCGGGTGAGCTGCTCGACGACGAGCCGCGGCTGTCGTTGCGGTAGAAGCCCGAGCCCTTGAAAACGATGCCGACCGCCGAGAACACCTTCTTCAGGCGTCCGTCGCAGTTCGGGCACACGGTCAGGGCGTCATCGGTGAACTTCTGCACCGCCTCGAGGCCCTCGCCGCACTCGGTGCACTGGTACTGGTAGGTCGGCACTTGTCTTCCTCCTGGCACTCTCACTCGATGAGTGCTAACGACGGTCCATAGTGACGTATTCCTCGGGATCAGTCCACCGTGACGGGAACACGGTGACCGACGCCACGCGCCACGGTACGGGTCGGAGCGGACGGAGCGAGCCGTGAGCGCAGGGCGACCAGCGTCACCAGGGCGAGCGCCGTGCCCCCCAGCGGCACCAGGAAGCCGGCGGTCGAACCATGGGCGTCGGTCAGGCGTCCCGCGACGGTGACGGCGGCGGCCTGGCCCAGAGCGACCGCGCCGGTCAGCCAGGTGAACGCCTCGGTGCGCGAGGTGGCCGGCACCAGGGACTCGACCAGCGTGTAGCCGGTGATGAGGGCCGGGGCGATGCACAGGCCGACGATGAGGCCGAGGCCGCCGAGGAGCAGCGCGGAGTGGGCCGCCCACAGTCCGGAGGCCGCCAGGGTCAGCGCCGCGTAGCCGGCGATCAGCCGGACGCGGGGCGAGGACTTCCAGGCGATGGCGCCGCAGGCGATGCCCGCCAGCATGTTTCCGGCGGCGAAGACGCCGTAGAGGATGCCGTTGATGCCGGGGTTGCCGATCTCCTCGGCGAACGCGGTCAGGGAGACCTGCATGCCGCCGAAGACCGCGCCGATGCCGAGGAAGGCCATCGCCAGGACGCGGACGCCCGGGATGGACAGCGCGGAGGTGTGCTCGATCTGCTCGTGCTCGGCGGCGCTGCGTACCGGCGGCTGGGTGGCGCGCCGGGCCGCGAACAGGAGGCCGCCGACGAGGGTCAGGGACGCCTCGGCGATCAGTCCGGCCGCCGGGTGCACGCCGGTGCACAGGGCGGTGGCGAGGACGGGGCCGATGACGAAGGTGAACTCGTCGGTGACGGACTCGAAGGCCGCGGCGGTCGCCATCAGGGGCGAGCCGTCGAGCTTGTTCGCCCAGCGGGCCCGCACCATGGGGCCGACCTGCGGGACGGACGCTCCGGTGGGGACAGCCGCGATGAACAGCGCCCACAGGGGCGCGCCGGCCAGGGCCAGTGCGGTCAGCACGGAGACCGAGGCCGCGTGGATGAGGACGCCGGGCACCAGGACGGCGCCCTGTCCGTAGCGGTCCGCGAGCTTGCCGCTCTGCGGGGCGAACAGGGCCATGGACACGCCGGTGAAGGCAGCCACGGCGCCGGCGCCGCCGTACGAGCCGGTGGTGTGCTGGACGAGCAGGAGGATGCCGATGGTGAGCATCGCGAAGGGCTGCCGGGCCGCGAAGCCGGGCAGGAGGAAGGACAGTGCGCCGGGTGTGCGCAGAAGCTGGCCGTATCCGGGCCGCTTGTCAGAAGTGACCGTGGATGCCACGGCCCCTTGCCTTTCTGCCGCCTGGTAGCGCGCCCCTGCACGGTTCGTGGGTGCGGGCGTTGCCGAGAGCTGTCCTCTTGCGCGGAACTGCGGTAGATGCCGAGGGCTGCTGCGGGGAGCTCTCGACCGCCATACGGTCGCGCCAGCTCTGCGTCAGGCAGAGTTGGTCGATCAGTGGTGTGCCTTCATGATACAGATCTTTGGCACTCCGTGCCTACGAATCCGCACGGAGTGCCAACATTCGGCCTGTGTTTATTCGGACGTCACAGGACGCCATCGGATCGTCACGCCGCTTAACAGCCGGTTACGCGTCTTGACGTCCCGTTCGCCTGGGCTTCGCCTTCCGCGCGGGCTCGGCCGGGGCGCCGGCGCCCAGCCACCCCGCGAGCTTGCCGCCCTGGCCGACCGCGCGCAGCCGGGACTCGGCGGCGTCGCGCACCGGGTCGGTGGCGACCACCAGGAGCTCGTCTCCGTGGCGCAGCATGGTGGTGGGGCCCGGCACGAAGCTCGCGCCGTCCCGTACGACGAGGGTGACGGCGGCGCCGGGCGGCAGCCTCAGCTCGTGCACCTCGACGCCGTGCATCCGCGACTTCGGCGGGATGGCCACGGACAGCAGGTGGCCGCGCAGCCGTTCAAGGGGCGCGGATTCGACCCCGAGGTCGGCGGCCTCGTCGGCGCCGGAGAGCTGGAGCTTGCGCGCCAGCCAGGGCAGCGTCGGCCCCTGGATGAGGGTATAGACGATGACCAGGATGAAGACGATGTTGAAGATCTTCTCGCTGCCCTCGATCCCGGCGACCATCGGGATGGTGGCAAGGATGATGGGCACCGCGCCGCGCAGGCCGGCCCAGGACATCAGGGCCTTCTCCTGCCAGGGCACCCGGAACGGCACCAGGCTGAGCAGGACTTCCAGCGGCCGGGCCACCATCGTCAGGACGAGGCCGATGATCACGGCCGGCCAGAAGTCGGCGGCCAGGTTGTGCGGGGTGACCAACAGGCCCAGCAGGACGAACATGCCGATCTGGGCGAGCCAGCCGAGCCCGTCGGCGAAGCCGCGGGTGGCCGGCCAGTGGGGGAGCTTGGCGTTGCCGAGCACCATGGAGGCGAGATACACCGCGAGGAAGCCGGAGCCGTGGGCGATGGCGCCGGCCGCGTAGGCGCTCACGGCGATCGCCATCACGGCGATGGGGTAGAGGCCGGAGGCGGGCAGCGCCACGTGACGCAGTCCGAACGATCCGAGCCAGCCCACCGCGAGCCCGATCGAGGCGCCGATGGCCAGCTCCAGGGCTATCTTCCCGACCAGGAGGTACCAGGAGTCGACCGGTCCCGGCGTGGAGAAGGCGACGACCAGGATGACGACAGGGGCGTCGTTGAAGCCGGACTCGGCCTCCAGGACACCGGTCACGCGGGAGGGCAGCGGCACCTTGCGCAGCACGGAGAAGACGGCCGCCGCGTCCGTGGACGACACCACCGCGCCGATGATCAGAGCCTGCCGCCACTCCAGGCCCACCAGATAGTGCGCCCCCGCCGCCGTGACGCCCACGCTCACGGCGACACCGACGAGCGACAGGACCACGGCCGCCGGCAACGCCGGTTTGATCTCCTTCCACTTGGTACCCAGGCCGCCCTCGGCGAGGATCACCACGAGTGCGGCATAGCCGATCACCTGCGTCAGTTCGGCGTCGTTGAACCGGACGTTGAAGATGCCGTCCTGCCCTATCGCGATCCCTATACCGAGATACAGGAGCAGGCTGGGAAGCCCGCTGCGCGAAGAGATCCGCACCGCCGCCACGGCGATGAGCAGAACGAGCGAGCAGATGAGCAGGAGTTCGTTGAGCTGGTGGACAGTCAGTGGCCGATCCTTCCCCTCAGGCGCCGCAGGCACCCCATGAAAATCGTGCATCCCCAGGCACGTAGTGCGCATCCGGGGGCTCCCTCGGGCACACCTGGTGAAACGTTCCGTCGCCCAAGGTACTTCGTTACCTTACCTAATCTTTGACGCTTTCTTTACGCACGAGCCTTCCTGTGCGACGCACCGACGGGCCTCCCCGTGCGACGCCGCACGTGCCTGGATGACGTCCCCGTATGTGAACGCCGACACCGCGTCAGGGGCTGTCAGCGGCTGCGCCTATGGTTGCTCCCAGTACTCCTGGACCACCCTGCCCCTCGAAGGACAGCGATGCCCGCCACCACAACCGCCCCTTCCGCCGGTACGACGGCCGGCAAGACGAGCAGGAAGAGGGGACGCCGCCTGAGGCTGTTCGTCCTCGTCCTGGTGCTGGCGCTGGTCGCGGGCGTGGCCTACGGCGCGTACTGGGGAGTCAGTACCGTACGCGCCTCCTTCCCGCAGACCACGGGCACCATCAAGCTCCCCGGTCTCCTCGGCCAGGTCGAGGTCAAGCGCGACGACTACGGCGTTCCGCAGATCTACGCCGACAGCGACGCGGACCTGTTCATGGCCCAGGGCTACGTCCAGGCGCAGGACCGGTTCTACGAGATGGACGTCCGCCGGCACATGACCTCGGGCCGCCTCTCCGAGATGTTCGGCAGCGGCCAGGTCGACACGGACGCGTTTCTGCGCACCCTGGGCTGGCGCAAGGTCGCGCAGCAGGAGTACGACACCAAGCTGACGCCCGCCACGAAGAAGTACCTCCAGGCGTACTCGGCGGGGGTGAACGCGTACCTCAAGGGCAAGGACGGCAAGGACATCTCCGTCGAGTACGCGGCGCTCAACCTCACCAACGACTACAAGCCCGAGGCCTGGTCGCCGGTGGACTCGGTGGCCTGGCTCAAGGCGATGGCCTGGGACCTGCGCGGCAACATGCAGGACGAGATCGACCGCTCCCTGATGACGAGCCGGCTCAGCGCGCAGCAGATCAAGGACCTGTATCCGGCCTACCCTTCGGCCACCCACCGCCCCATCGTGGACGAGGGCTCGTACAACAAGGCGACCGGGAAGTTCGACCCCCAGCGCGCCTCCAGCGCCTCCGACGGAACGTCGGGGACCGCGCAGGGCGCCCTCCAGGGCATGCAGAGCCAGCTCTCCTCGCTCTCCGACACCCTGGACACGATCCCGGCGCTGCTCGGCCCCAACGGCAGCGGCATCGGCTCCAACTCCTGGGTGGTGTCCGGCCAGTACACGACGACCGGGATGCCGCTGCTCGCCAACGACCCGCACCTCGCGCCAATGATGCCCTCGCTCTGGTACCAGATGGGCCTGCACTGCCGGACGCTCTCCAGCAAGTGCTCCTACGACGTGGCGGGCTACACCTTCTCCGGCATGCCCGGCGTGATCATCGGCCACAACCAGGACGTGTCCTGGGGCTTCACCAACCTCGGCGCCGACGTGACCGACCTGTACCTGGAGAAGATCTCCGGCAACAACTACCTCTACGACAACCAGGAGAAGCCCCTCGCCACCCGCGAGGAGGTCATCAAGGTCGCCGGAGGATCCAGCAAGACCATCACCATCCGCGAGACCAACAACGGCCCCCTGATCTCCGACCGGGACGACGAGCTGGAGAAGGTCGGCCAGAAGGCACCCGTCAACACCGCGGCCCCCGACCGGGGCGCCGGCTACGCGGTCGCCCTGAGATGGACGGCGCTGGACCCCGGCAAGTCCATGGACGCCGTGTTCGCGCTCGACAAGGCGAAGGACTTCAAGTCCTTCCGCAGCGCCGCCAAGGACTTCGAGGTCCCCTCGCAGAACCTGATCTACGCCGACACCAAGGGCAACATCGGCTACCAGGCGCCCGGCAGGATCCCGGTCCGCGCCGAAGGCGTCGACGGCACGATGCCGGCGCCCGGCTGGGACTCCAAGTACACGTGGAAGAAGGGTTACGTCCCCTTCGACGCGCTGCCGTACGAGTACAACCCCAAGCGGGGCTTCATCGTCACCGCCAACCAGGCCGTGATCGACGAGAAGAAGTACCCGTACCTGCTCACCAAGGACTGGGGCTACGGCACCCGCAGCCAGCGGATCAACGACCTCATCGAGTCGAAGATCAAGGGTGGCGGGAAGATCTCCACCGAGGACATGCAGAAGATGCAGATGGACAACAGCAGCGAGATCGCCGCGCTGCTCACGCCCGCCCTGCTGAAGATCGACGTGTCCGACCCCTCGGTGCGCGAGGCGCAGAAGCTCCTCGAAGGCTGGGACTACACCCAGGAGAACGACTCGGCGGCCGCCGCCTACTTCAACTCGGTGTGGCGCAACGTCCTGAAGCTGGCGTTCGGCAACAAGCTGCCCAAGGAGCTGCGCCCCAAGGGCGAGTGCCTGTACGTGACGCCGCCGGCCGGCACCGGGCCCGTCGACGACCCCGACAAGAAGGTCCTTGAGTGCGGCGAGCGCGACGGCGACTCGGCGCAGCCCGACGGCGGTGACCGCTGGTTCGAGGTCGTGCGCAAGATCTTCAACGACCAGAACAACAGCTGGTGGAAGTCGCCCGCGACCCGTCTGGACAAGGCGACCAGCACCCGTGACCAGCTGCTGGCCCGGGCCATGAAGGACGCCCGCTGGGAGCTGACGGCCAAGCTCGGCAAGGACACCACGACCTGGACCTGGGGCCGGCTGCACCAGCTGATGCTGAAGAACCAGACCCTCGGCAAGGAGGGCCCGGGCGTCCTGCAGTACATGCTCAACCGGGGCCCGTGGAACCTGGGCGGTGGCGAGGCCGCGGTCGACGCCACCGGCTGGAACGCCGCAAGCGGCGACTACGGCGTCACCTGGGTGCCCTCGATGCGCATGGTCGTCAACCTCAAGGACCTCGACAAGTCCAAGTGGATCAACCTGACCGGCGCTTCGGGCCACGCCTATAGCGCGCACTACTCGGACCAGACCGAGAAGTGGGCCAAGGGCGAGCTCCTGGACTGGTCGTTCAGCGGGAAGGCGGTCGACGCGTCAACCGTCGACACGCTGAAGCTCACGCCGTAGTGACTGGTCGAGACACGCGCCGCGGGCCGGGCCTGAGGCTCACGCCGTAGTCACTGGTGGAGGCTCACGCCCTGGTGCGGGCTGAGGCTCACGCCATGGGACGGCCGCTCACGCGGGAAAGCGCGTCACCCCGTAGGGGGTGACGACGGCTTGCACGGGGTGGTCGTGCGGTTCCTCCGGGACCCGCGCGACCACCTCGTTCGCGTACAGGAGCACCACCAGGGCCGGCGTGCGGCCGGACGCCTCGATGCGGGCGAGGACCCGGTCGTAGGAGCCGCCGCCGCGGCCGAGCCGCATCCCGCGGGCATCCACGGCGAGGCCGGGCAGCAGTACGGCGTCCGCGCCCGTCACAGCGCCCGGGCCGAGCCGTTCGCCGTCGGGCTCCAGGAGCCCGCGTCCGGCGGGCAGCAGGTGTTCGGGCCCGGCATAGGCGGCCCAGTCCAGGTCGTTGTCGGCGAGCAGCACCGGAAGGAGCACCCGTACGCCCCGGGCGTACAGGCTGTGGACGAGGGCGCGGGTGCCGGGCTCGCGGCCGACCGAGATGTACGCGGCCACGGTGTTGGCCGCGGCGAGTTCGGGCAGCGCGAGGGCCTGGTCGGCGAGGCGCAGGGACGCCGCGAGCAGCTCGTCGTCGCTCAGCTGCTTCCTGGCGTCCAGGAGGCCGCGCCGCAACAGGGCCTTTTCGGACATGTGATCACACACCGTGCTTCTGTAATCCCCTCAAATGTGCGGATAAGAGAGCGAATTCACCGGAGAATAATCTTCTGCACATACGCAGCGGATAGGGTGCCCGCATGACTCAGTCGCCCCCACGGATCACCAAGGCTGTCATCCCCGCCGCCGGGCTCGGCACCCGGTTCCTTCCGGCCACCAAGGCCACACCGAAGGAAATGCTGCCGGTGGTGGACAAGCCCGCCATCCAGTACGTGGTGGAGGAGGCGGTCGCGGCGGGCCTGTCGGACGTGTTGATGGTGACCGGCCGCAACAAGCGTCCCCTGGAGGACCACTTCGACCGCAACTACGAGCTGGAGTCGGCGCTGACCCGCAAGGGTGACGCGGACCGGCTCGCGAAGGTGCAGGAGTCGAGCGACCTCGCGGCCATCCACTACGTACGCCAGGGCGACCCGCGCGGCCTGGGCCACGCCGTGCTGTGCGCCGCGCCCCACGTGGGGGAGCAGCCCTTCGCGGTCCTTCTGGGCGACGACCTGATCGACGCGCGCGACCAGTTGCTGTCGCGGATGGTGGAGATCCAGGAGCATGAGGGCGGCAGCGTGATCGCCCTCATGGAGGTCGACCCCGAGCAGATCCACCTCTATGGCTGCGCGGCCGTCGAAACCACCGCCGAGAGTGATGTCGTCCGCGTGACCGGGCTCGTCGAGAAGCCGGAGCCGGCCGAGGCGCCCTCCAACCTCGCCGTCATCGGACGCTACGTCCTCGACCCGGCCGTCTTCGCCGTGCTGCGCACCACCGAACCCGGTCGCGGCGGCGAGATCCAGCTCACCGACGCCCTCCAGCAGATGGCCGCGGACGAGTCGATCGGCGGGCCGGTGCACGGAGTCGTCTTCAAGGGCCGCCGCTATGACACCGGCGATCGCGGAGACTATCTGCGAGCCATTGTCAGACTGGCGTGCGAACGTGAAGACCTGGGCCCGGACTTCAAGGCCTGGCTTCGCCGGTACGTCACCGAGGAGATGTAGGCACCCGTGAGCAACACGACCTGGTCGGTGGACGAGCACCTCGACGACATCCTCGCCGCGGTCCGCCCGCTCGAACCCATCGAGCTGCAACTGCCGGACGCCCAGGGGTGCGTCCTGGTCGAGGACGTCATGGTGCCCGTCGCCCTGCCACCCTTCGACAACAGCTCGATGGACGGCTACGCGGTGCGGGTCGCCGATGTCGCGGGCGCCAGCGAGGAGTTCCCCGCCGTGCTCACCGTCATCGGTGACGTAGCGGCGGGCAGCGGCGACCTGCCGACCGTGGGCCCCGGCCAGGCCGCCCGCATCATGACCGGCGCCCCGCTGCCGCCCGGCGCCGAGGCCGTCGTCCCCGTCGAGTGGACCGACGGCGGCAGCGGCCAGGGCGCCGCCACCGGCATGCGCCCGGCGGGCTCCGCCCCCGAAGGGGCGAGTGGCGAGGTGCGGGTCCACCGCGCCACCGAGGCGCGCGCCCACATCCGCGCCCGCGGCAGCGACGTCCAGGCCGGAGACCTCGCCCTCGCGGCGGGCACCGTGCTCGGCCCGCCCCAGATCGGGCTGCTCGCCGCGATCGGCCGCGGCACCGTCACCGTACGGCCGCGCCCGCGTGTGGTGGTGCTCTCCACCGGCAGCGAACTGGTGCAGCCGGGCGAGCAGTTGGGCGAGGGCCAGATCTACGACTCCAACAGTTTCGCGCTGGCCGCAGCAGCCAAGGACGCGGGCGCGATCGCCTACCGGGTCGGCGCGGTCACCGACGACGCGGCCGTGCTGCGCGACACCATCGAGGACCAGCTGATCCGCGCCGACCTGCTCGTCACCACGGGCGGGGTCAGCGTCGGCGCGTACGACGTCGTCAAGGAGGCGCTGTCCTCCGTAGGAGACGAGGATGAGCCGGGCGGCGGCATCGACTTCCGCAAGCTCAAGATGCAGCCCGGCAAGCCCCAGGGTTTCGGCTCGATCGGCCCCGACCACACCCCGCTGCTCGCGCTGCCCGGTAACCCGGTCTCCTCGTACGTCTCCTTCGAGCTGTTCGTACGCCCCGCGATCCGCACCCTGATGGGCCTGGACGAGGTGCACCGGCCCACCGTCCGGGCCGTCCTGAAGACCGGCAAGGCGCTGTCGTCGCCCGCCGACCGGCGCCAGTTCCTGCGCGGCACCTACGACGCGAAGGCGGGCACCGTCAGTCCCGTCGGCGGCTCCGGATCCCATCTGATCGCGGCGCTCGCGCTCGCCGACTGCCTCATCGTGATCCCCGAGGCCACCACGTCGGCGGAGCCCGACAGCGAGGTGGACGTGGTCCTGCTCGGCTGAGTGTCAGTCGATGGGGGTACGGTGTCTGCCCACAGATGCCGTACCGGGAGCGCCACCGAATGAGTACGACGCAAGGCAGGCTCACGCACATCGACGAGGCGGGGGCGGCCCGCATGGTCGACGTCTCGGAGAAGGACGTCACCGCCCGCACCGCCCGCGCCAGCGGCCGCGTGCTCGTCTCGCCCCACGTGGTGGAGCTGCTGCGCGGCGAGGGCGTCCCCAAGGGCGACGCGCTGGCCACCGCCCGTATCGCCGGGATCATGGGCGCCAAGCGCACCCCCGACCTCATCCCGCTCTGCCACCCGCTCGCCGTCTCCGGTGTGAAACTCGACCTCGCGGTCGCCGACGACGCGGTGGAGATCCTGGCGACGGTGAAGACCACCGACCGCACGGGCGTCGAGATGGAGGCGCTGACCGCGGTGTCGGTGGCCGCACTCACCGTCGTCGACATGGTGAAGGCGGTCGACAAAGCCGCCGTCATCACCGACATCCGCGTCGAGGAGAAGACCGGCGGCAAGTCCGGCGACTGGAACCGGCCCGGGACGGACGCGTCATGACACCCCCTCAGGCCGGTGCCCACCAGCCTCCTGAGCCGTCGGGTGAGCCGTCGCGCACGCCCCGGCCGGACGCCGTCCCCGCCCGCCCGGGCCCGCAGGCCGCCGTGCCCTTCCCGCCCGGTGGCGAAGGCCTCGGCGAGGCGCTGCGCGCGCCGTACGCCGCGCTCGTCGTCACCGCGTCCAACCGCGCGGCCGCCGGCGTGTACGCGGACAGGGGCGGGCCGCTGCTCGCCGAGGGGCTGAGCTCGATCGGCTTCGCCGTGGACGGCCCGCTGGTGGTGCCCGACGGCGACCCCGTCGAGCAGGCGCTGCGCGCGGGGACGGCCGCCGGGTACGACGTGATCGTCACCACCGGCGGCACCGGCCTCTCGCCCACCGACCGCACCCCGGAGGTCACCCGCGCCGTCATCGAGTACGACGTGCCCGGCATCCCCGAGGCCATCCGCACCGAGAGCCTGGCCAAGGTCCCCACCGCGGCCCTCTCCCGCGGCCTGGCCGGGGTGGCGGGCGGGCGGACCCTGATCATCAACCTGCCGGGCTCCACCGGCGGCGTACGCGACGGAATCGCCGTCCTGGAGCGGATCCTGCGGCACGCCGTGGACCAGATCCGCGGCGGCGACCACCCCAGACCGGGGAGCCCGAGCTGAACGTTCCTTCGTGGCCGGTCGAGCTGGCGGAGGGCGATGTGGTCCTCCGCCCCATAAAGGTGCGCGACCAACGGGCCTGGCGCGAGGTCAACCGGCGCAACCGCGACTGGCTGCGGCCCTGGGAGGCGACGATCCCGCCGCCCGCCCCCGGCGCGCCCTTCCCGCAGCGGCCCACGTACCGGCAGATGGTCCGTCACCTGCGCACCGAGGCGAGCGCCGGCCGCATGCTGCCGTTCGTCATCGAGTACCAGGGGCACCTGGTGGGCCAGTTGACGGTCGCCGGGATCACCTGGGGATCCATGTGCTCGGGCCACGTCGGGTACTGGGTGGACCGTGAGGTGGCGGGCCGCGGTGTGATGCCGACGGCTGTCGCGCTCGCCGTCGACCACTGCTTCCGCGCGGTGGGGCTGCACCGCATGGAGGTGTGCATTCGCCCCGAGAACGGGCCGAGCCGCCGGGTGGTGGAGAAACTCGGTTTCCGCGAGGAGGGCGTACGCCCGCGCTATCTCCACATCGACGGCGCCTGGCGCGACCATCTCGTCTACGCGCTCACCGCGGAGGAAGTCCCCGAGGGGCTCCTCGCCCGGTGGCGGCGGGGCCGGCAGTCCCACGGCGGTAAATAAAATAAATGTTCGGATTCTATCGGGGTTCGGTCCCTTCGTCTCGTCCAACGATCTGAGAAATCACAAAAAAAGCCGGTGATATCAGCCAGATCGTGCGACACACCGGCTCAATTGGCGTATCCCCGCGCGCCGGTCCCTCTACGGTGTGATGTGTGAGCAGCAGCGGCCTCATTTACGCAGTCATCGTCGGGGCCTGGGCCGCCTACTTGGTGCCGATGTGGCTCCGCAGGCAGGACGAGCTCAACGAGGCACGCCCGACAGAACGTTTCAGCACCGCCATCCGGCTGCTGTCCGGACGGTCGGCCATGGAGCGTCGCTACGCCAAGGAGCTGCGCCAGCGGGCCACCGAAGAGGCAGCGCCCGAGGCGGACCCCGAAAATCCCGCGGACGCCCTCACGGAACCCCTTGCCACGGCGGGGGAGCCGGCGGGCGTGTCCGGCCGGGAGTTCTCGGTACCCCAGGCCCGCGGCAGGCGCCCGGCTACCCCGGAGCGCGGGGAGCGCCAGGGCCACCCGGAATCTCAGGGGCAGCAGGGTTCTCAGGGGCACCCGGGGTCTCAGGGCCACCTGGGCCAGCAGGTACCTCAGAATCATCAAGGTCACCCGGGCCCGGGGTCTCAGGACCGGCGCCAGGGCCGCCACGACGAGCGGCGCGAGCATGTGAGCGGGGAGCCGGCCCGGCGCGAGAGGGGCGCCGGTCCCGCGGGCGGGGCCGCCTCGGCCGCGGGCAGGGCCGCCTCGGCCGAACGGGCCCGGCGGGCGCAGCGCAGTGCGGTGCTCGCGAGGCGCCGTCGCACCACCGTCATCCTCTTCCTCGCTTTCACCCTGGGTGCGATCGTCGCGGCGGTCGGGGGTCTCGGCTTCCTGTGGGCGCCGGCCGTCCCGGCCGCGCTGCTGAGCGCGTACATCGTCCATCTGCGCATCCAGGAGCGGCGGCGTTTCGCCTTTACGATGGACCGCCGCCGCGCGGAGGCGGCCGCGCAGCGGCTGCGGGAGAGCCGGCCGCGCGCGCGGGCCACGGCGCCGGGCGTCGAGGCCGACGACGAAGCGGAATCCCACCACCCGGCCCCCGTGCCCGAACCGGCGCCCGCGCCCGCCCTTTCGCCGCAGGAGGCCGGACGGCGCGCCCTGGTCGAGCAGACCGACCACGCGGAGTGGGTCGACCAGCAGCGCGAGCGCGGTCCGGAACACGGCGCGAGCTGGGACCCGGTTCCGGTCCCGCTGCCCACGTACGTCACCGCGCCGGTCGCCCCGCGCGCCACCGGCAGCATCGACCTCGGCGCACCGGACACGTGGTCGTCGGCCCGCTCTTCGACCGCGGACCCGACGCCGACCCCCGAGCCGGCCCCCGCCGCCGAGGAACCCCCGCGGCAGCGCTCGGGCTCAAGTCGCCGCCGGACACCGCTCTTCGACCAGTACGCGGACGACGACCGGCCCCGCGCCGCCAACGAATGAGATCCCTCTCGCTGACCAGCGAGGACCGGATTTCCAACCACTCCCGTCCGGGTGCTAAGGTTTCACTCGTTGCAAGGGCCTGTGGCGCAGTCCGGTAGCGCACCTCGTTCGCATCGAGGGGGTCAGGGGTTCGAATCCCCTCAGGTCCACAACAGGTCAGAGCCCCTGTCGGAGAAATCCGGCAGGGGCTCTTTCCGTGCGTACAGCCTCTTTCCGTGCGTACAGCAGCGAAGTACGGCAACTGCTGCCGCTCCTGCCGCCGTTCTTGCTGCCGGGTGGCGGCCCGCGGCCCGGGGCGCGGGGACGGGGATCAGGGTCGACTTCGCCATCGGGTCCGTTCGGTTGAACCCCAGCGAGGACGAGCTGACCGGGCCGGAGGTCGCGATGCTCAACGGCTTCGAGGACCGGTCGTGGACGGTCTGGCGGCCCGGCGAGGACGTTTTCGAAGCCCTGCGCTGAGTCGGCGCCCATCGCCACGGCCCCTCCGGACACGCGTGACGGACTCGGCTTCGACCGGCCCCCTGTCCCGCGGTGGAGTCAGGCGTTTCCCAGGGCCTTCGCGAAGCACCGGCTCGACTCGTACGTGCGGTAGTGGCCGAACTTCTCGCACGGCTCGTACCCCGTCGACGTGTACAGGGCTATCGCCTCGGGCTGCTTGATGCCCGTCTCCAGGACCATGCGGGTGCGGCCGGCCGCACGGGCGTCGGCTTCCAGGGCTGCCAGGATGCGGCGCGCCAGGCCCTGGCCGCGGGCCTCGGGGACGACGTACATCCGCTTCAGTTCCGCGTCGCCGTCGCGATAGTTCTCCTCGTTCGCCTCCTGGCCGCGCCAGCCGCCGGTGGCCACCGGGCGGCCCTTCGCGTCGTACGCGATCAGGTACAGGCCGCGCGGCGGCAGGAACATCGCGGGTTCCAGGTAGGTGACGTCGCCGTCGTCCCCGTACCGCTCGGCGTATTCCAGCTGAACCTGGTCGTTGAGCTTCCGGGCGTCGGGGTGGTCGTACGAGAGAGAGTGGATAATCATGCGCAATAGCGTACTTCTATGCGTAGGGTGGGAGGCGCCGGGTCGGTAGGGTGCCGGGATGCTCACTGTTACCTCTGTGAATGTAAACGGGCTGCGTGCCGCTGCCAAGAAGGGCTTCGTGGAGTGGCTCGGGGGCAGCGACGCCGATGTGGTCTGTCTGCAGGAAGTACGCGCCGAGTCCCACCAGCTGCCCGCCGAGGCCGGCGCGCCCGAGGGCTGGTTCGCCGTGCACGCCCCGGCCGCCGCCAAGGGCCGGGCCGGTGTGTCCCTGCTCACCCGGCGCGAGCCCGACCGGGTGCGGACCGGGTTCGGGAGCGCGGAGTTCGACGGCAGTGGGCGGTACGTCGAGGCGGATCTGCCCGGTGTGACCGTCGCCTCCCTCTACCTGCCCTCCGGTGAGGTCGGCACCGAGCGGCAGGACGAGAAGGTCCGCTTCATGGCCGAGTTCATCGAGTACCTCGGGGAGCTGCGCGGTCGCGCCGCCGCCGACGGGCGCGAGGTAGTCGTCTGCGGCGACTGGAACATCGCCCACCAGGAGGCCGACCTCAAGAACTGGAAGGGCAACAAGAAGAACTCCGGCTTCCTGCCCGAGGAGCGGGAGTGGATGACCCGGGTCTTCGATGCCGGTGACGGCGGATACGTCGACGTCATGCGCGCCCTGCACCCCGGCGTCGAGGGGCCGTACTCCTGGTGGTCCTACCGGGGCCGCGCCTTCGACAACGACACGGGCTGGCGCATCGACTACCAGGTCGCCACCCCCGGCCTCGCCGAGCGGGCCGTCAAGGGCTTCGTCGAGCGCGCCGCGACGCACGGCGAACGGTGGAGCGATCACGCGCCGGTGACGGTGGTGTACGACCTCTAAGGGCCGCAATACGCGGTGGCCGGGGCGGGCCGGGTAGCCGCCCCGCATCCCGGGGGCAGGCCGTGGAGCCGCCCCGCATCCCGGGGGCAGGCCGTGGAGCCGCCCTGCATCCCGGGGGAGGGCCCGGGAGCCCCCTGCATCCCGGGGGAGGGCCGGGGAGCCACCCTGCATCCCGGGGGAGGGCCGGGGAGCCACCCTGCATCCCGGGGGCGGGCCGGGTGGCCGCCCCGCATCAGGAGTGTGCGCTACCGCTCCCGCGACAACCTGCGGTCCAGCGCCAGGGACAGTTCGGCGTCCACCACCGCCTTGGCCAGCGGGCGCAGGCGGTGGGTGTCCTCCGGGGCCGCGTGGGTGTGCAGCAGATCGGTGAACAGGTCCGCAAGCGCCTCCGCGTGCTCGCGCACCTCGCGGCCAGCCGCCAGCACCGCGGCCAGCGGGACGCCCTCGCGGACCAGGGACGCCGACACGTCCAGGAGGCGTCGGCTGATGTGGACGATCTCCTCGCCCGACACGGCCAGGTAGCCGAGGTCCAGCGCCGCCGCCAGGTTCTCCGGGGTGACCTGGCCCGCGAAGTGGTCCGCCAGCGCCTCGGGCGTGAGGCGCACCGGGGTCTCCTCGGTGGGCTCGACCAGGCCGAGCGCCTCGCCCGCGTCGCGGCCCGACTCGAAGGCGGAAGTCAGGTCGGCGATGCCGGACAGGGTGTGGCCGCGCTCCAGGAGCGCCGAGATCGTCCGCAGGCGGGCCAGGTGGTGGTCGTCGTACCAGGCGATCCGGCCCTCGCGGCGTGGCGGCGGGATCAGGCCGCGCTCGCGGTAGAAGCGCAGGGTGCGTTCGGTGATGCCGGCCGCGCGGGCCAGTTCGGTCACGCGGTATTCGCGGACGCCCCGGTCGTCGTTGTCTGCCTGGTCTTCTGCCACGGGTCTCAGCCTATGCGGTGTCCCCGCGGCGCCCGGCGGGTTCTACCGGCGGTAACTTTCCCCGCCCGTACCCCTACCGCTCGGTATGTGACTGCTCTACTCTCCCAACAGTGCCAGTGATTGCTGGCAAGGTTGTGGGACCGGATCGTGGAGGCAGTGGCATGGCCCAGCACGAGGACGAGCACCAGCGTGAGGGCGGGCGTGCACAGCGGCCCGAGCGCGAGCATGTGCGGGTGGCGGTGATCGGGTCGGGGTTCGGCGGGCTCGGGGCGGCGGTCCGGCTGCGCCGCGAGGGGATCACCGACTTCGTCGTCCTGGAGCGGGCCGGCTCCGTGGGCGGCACCTGGCGCGACAACAGCTACCCCGGGTGCGCCTGCGACGTCCCCTCCCACCTGTACTCCTTCTCCTTCGCGCCCAACCCCGACTGGCCGCGCACCTTCTCCGGCCAGGAGCACATTCGCGCCTACCTCGACCACGTCGCCGACACGTTCCGGCTGCGCCCGCACATCCGCCTCGACCACGAGGTGTCGATGATGCGCTGGGATGCCGAGCGGCTGTGGTGGGAGATCGAGGTCGCCAACGGGACTTCGCTCACCGCCGACGTCGTCGTCTCGGCCACCGGCCCCCTCTCCGACCCCAAGGTGCCGGAGATACCCGGGCTCTCCACCTTCCCCGGCCAGGTGTTCCACTCCGCGCGCTGGGACCACGACTTCGACCTGCGCGGCAAGCGGGTCGCCATGGTCGGCACCGGCGCCTCGGCGATACAGATCGTGCCCGCGATCCAGCCCGACGTCGCCAGGCTCACCCTCTTCCAGCGCACACCGCCCTGGGTCATGCCGCGCATGGACCGTGCGATCACCGGCGCCGAGCGCTGGCTCCACCGCCAACTGCCCTTCACCGGCGCCGCCCGGCGCGGACTCCTGTGGGGCATACGGGAGTTGCAGGTCAGCGCGTTCACCAAGCGGCCGGGCGAACTCGGGCTCGTCGAGTCGATCGCCAAGTCCAACATGGCGCGCGCCATCAAGGACCCGGCCCTGCGTGCCAAGCTGACCCCCGACTACCGCATCGGCTGCAAGCGCATCCTGCTGTCCAGCTCGTACTATCCGGCGCTCGCCCAGCACAACGTGGACGTCGTCGCGTCCGGGCTGACCGAGGTGCGCGGCTCCACCCTGGTGGCGGCCGACGGCACCGAGAGCGAGGTCGACGCGATCATCTTCGGCACCGGGTTCCACGTCACCGACATGCCGATCGCCGACCGCGTCGTCGGCGCCGAGGGGCACACCCTCGCCGAGTCGTGGAAGGACGGCATGCAGTCGCTGCGCGGCGCGACCGCGGCCGGATTCCCCAACTGGATGACGATCATCGGGCCCAACACCGGCCTCGGGAACTCCTCCATGATCTTGATGATCGAGTCCCAACTCTCTTACATGGCGGACTACTTGAGGCAGCTGAACGTGCTGGGCGGACGGGTCGCGCTGACCCCCCGGGCCTCCGCCGTCGGGGCCTGGAACCGGCGGGTGCAGGAACGCATGAAGCGCACCGTGTGGAACACCGGCGGCTGCACCAGCTGGTACCTCGACGCGGGCGGCCGCAACACCACCGTCTGGCCCGGCACCACCAGCGAGTTCCGCCGCGCGACGCGCGAGGTCGATCTGGGAGAGTACGAGGTCGTACGGGCCGGGGCCGCCGAACACCGGCTCGCGCAGGAGCCCGTCGAGGCGCCGGCGGTGTCCGCGTGAGCCGCGCCGGGGCGGGAGCGGGGGCCGTGCGGCGCGGGGTGTACGCGCCGCCCGAGCCCGGCCGCGTCCTGACCGCCCACTCCGCCGACGGCGCCCCGCTCCACGTCGAGGTGCACGGCCCGGCCGACGCGCCCGCCGTCGTCCTCGCGCACGGCTGGACCTGCTCGACCGCGTTCTGGGCCGCACAGATCCGCGCGCTGGCCGGCGAGTGCCGGGTCATCGCCTACGACCAGCGCGGCCACGGGCGTACCGCGGCGGCCGACGTCTGCTCCACGGACGCGCTCGCCGACGACCTCGAAGCGGTGCTCGACGCGACGCTGGCGCCGGGCGAGCGGGCGGTGCTTGCCGGGCACTCCATGGGCGGCATGACGCTCATGGCCGCCGCCGGGCGCCCCGGCCTGCGCGAGCACGCCGCCGCCGTCCTGCTGTGCAGCACCGGCGCCTCGCGCCTGGTGGCCGAGTCGCGGGTGGTGCCGCTGCGGGCCGGGCGGCTGCGCACCGGGCTCACCGGACGTGTGCTCGGCTCGGGCGCGCCGCTCGGACCGGTCACGCCGCTCGCGAAGAAGGTCCTGCGGTACGCCACGATGGGACCCGGGGCCTCGCCGGACAAGGTCGAGGCGTGCGCCAGGATCGTGCACGCCTGCCCGCGCCGGGTGCGCAAGGCCTGGTCCTCCGTGCTCGCCGAGCTCGAAGTGGACGCATTGGTAGGGGAGTTGACGATGCCGAGTGCCGTGGTGGCGGGCAGCGCGGACCGGCTCACGCCACCCGTACACGCGCAGCGGCTCGCGGACGCGCTGCCCGACTGCCGCTCGTTCGACGTCCTCCCCGGCGTCGGGCACATGACGCCCATCGAGGCGCCCGACTTCATCACCGGGAAGATCCGCGCGCTGGTGGCCGCGCATCTCACCGCCCCGGCCGGCGATCCCGTCGCCGCCGTCGACTCCGAGGAGAGTGCCGTATGAGCAGGGTCGGACTTGAAGGACAGGTCGCGGTCGTCACGGGCGCGGCCCGCGGTGTCGGCGAACTCCTCGCGCGCAAGCTGTCCGCGCGCGGGGCGAAGGTGGCGCTGGTGGGACTCGAACCCGACGAGCTGAAGCGGGTCGCGGCGCGGCTGCACACCGAGGCGGAGTCCTGGCACGCGGACGTCACCGACCACGAGGCGATGGCGCGGGTCGCGGCCGAGGTCAAGGAACGGTTCGGCAAGGTCGACATCGTGGTCGCCAACGCGGGGGTCGCCTCCGGCGGGCCGTTCGTCGACTCCGACCCCGATGCATGGCGCCGGGTCATCGAGGTCAACCTCATCGGCGGGGCGGTCACCGCGCGCGCCTTCCTGCCCGTCCTGATGGAGTCGCGCGGGTACTTCCTCCAGATCGCCTCGCTCGCGGCGATCACTCCGGCGCCGATGATGACGGCGTACTGCGCCTCCAAGTCCGGGGTCGAGGCGTTCGCGCACAGCCTGCGGGCGGAGGTCGGCTACAGGGGGGTGCGGGTCGGGGTCGGGTATCTGTCGTGGACGGATACGGACATGGTGCGCGGGGCGGACCAGGACGACGTGATGCGTGAGCTGCGCTCGCGGCTGCCGTGGCCGTCGAACCGGACGTATCCGCTCGGACCGGCGGTCGACCGGATCGTCGCCGGGATCGAGCGGCGGTCCTCGCATGTGTACGCGCAGTGGTGGTTGCGGGGGATGCAGTCCGTGCGGGGGTATCTGCCGGGGGTCATCGGGGCGGTGGGGGCGCGGGAGATGCGGCGCTTCGAGCCGCGGCTCGGGTCTGTCTCTCGGGGACTGGTCGGAGCGGGCGGCTCCGCCGACGAACAATCCCGAGCCACCCGCTCCGCCCGGCCCTGACCCCCTGGGGCTCCGCCCCAGCCCCGGGTCGCCCCTTGAGGGCGCTCCATACCGGGGTGCCCTACGGACGCGATGCCGGGTGCCCCACCAGGGGCGCGGCTCCGGTTGCCCTACTAGGGGCGCGGCTCCGGGTGCCCCACCAGGGCGGGGCGGCTCCGGGTGCCCTGCAGGGGCGCGGGGAACTGCGCGGCTCAGCGATCCTCCACTGCCCGCCGCGAGGGCCAGGT
>NZ_JBEZKW010000068.1:0-35213 GCF_040651795.1 Streptomyces sp. NPDC048361 | reverse complement strand
GGGGGGGGGGGGGGGGGGGGGGGGGGGTCGGCCCGCCGCCCCCGGGCTGGGGGCTGCCGCGCGCGTCCCTCCGGGGCGGCCGGCGCGGGGGCCCGCCCCCCGGCCCCGCGGCGCGCTGCCGTCGGGACGGCCCCGGCCCGGCCTACCGCCGGACGGGCCGGTCGGGGCCCACCGCGTACGCACGATGGGCCGGCCGGGCCCGTCCGGGGCCTACCGCGTGCGGACGATGTCGACGTCGGAGGCCTTCACGAAGGCGACCCGGTGGCCGATCTGTACCGTCACATAGCGGGTGCTGCCGGGGAAGTACGTGTGGTCGTAGGGGTACGAGGAGTCGATCGTCGGGGCGTAGAAGTAGCCCGCGGGCGCCTGGCCGCCGCCGGGGTAGGACTGGCCGGCTTTGATGGTGTAGCCGAGCGGGGCGCTCACCCGGGGCGCGGTGAAGTCCGCCGGGTAGTCGGTGGCCGCGGGGTAGGCGGTTCCGTAGACCGGCACGTCGGTCAGGCCCGGCTTGGGGCGGACGACGTAGCCGGCGGTGGGGGTGGTGACCCGGGTGTGGGCCGGGGTCTGGAACCACGCCTCCTGGCCGTACCACCAGATCGCGGTCCAGCCGGGGGTGCGTTCGGCGACCACGGCCTGCTGGGTGGCGCTGATCTTGCTGCCCCAGTCGCTCGCGCAGGTGGTGCCGCTCTGTCCCGGCGGGTGGAGCCCCGGGTCGGCGAAGAGCGGTGCGGTGGTGGAGGGTTGGGTGTAGAGGGGGACGGCGCTGCTGGGCTGTGCGGGCAGGTCGATGTTCTTCTCGCAGTCCCGGAAGGACTGGAGGTTCTCCTTGAACACCGGGTTGACGGTGACCAGTTGGCCGCCGGGGCGGCCGGTGGGCTCGGTGGGCGCGCCGAGCAGGGCCATGAAGCGGTTCCAGTCCCAGTACGGCCCCGGGTCCCAGTGCATGGCCGCGGTACCGCCGGCCGTGGTGGGCGGCACGTTGTCGTGGCCGAGGATGTGCTGGCGGTCCAGCGGGATGTCGTACTTGGCCGCGAGGTAGCGCACCAGGGCCGCCGTCGAGCGGTACATGGAGGGGGTGAACCAGGTGCCGCCCTCGGTGGCGTAGCCCTCCTGTTCGATGCCGATGGAGTCGGAGTTGATGTACCAGTTGCCGGCCTGCCAGGCGACGTCCTTGGTCTTCACCATCTGGGTGACGTGGCCGTCGCTCGACCGCACGACGTAGTGGGCCGAGGCGGCCCGCTTCGGGTCCTGGAAGATCTTCAGGGTGGTGTCGAAGGTCTCCTCGGTGTCGTGCAGGACGATGTACTTGATCTTGTTGGTGTGGGGCCGGTCGGAGAGGTCGTAGTTTCCGTACGTCTCCTTGTCGGCCGGATCGCCGGTCTGCTGGTAGGCCGCCGGGACCCAGTCGCATCTCAGGACGCGCGGGCATTCGGTGGCCGGTCCTGCCGCGCTCGCGGGGGACGCGGGCGTCAGGGCGAGGCCCAGGACGCCGGCTGTCGCCGTCGCGAGCACGCGGATGATCCTCTGCTTGGACGTCATGAACGACCCTTCCAGCCGAAAGGTGTGCGGGGCTCTCTCGCCATGCGGCGCGTGACTGCGCGCGGGACACAGTGTGACCCCGGATGACAGCTCGTCAAGTACCTGTCGGCGAGCGCGACTTGTATCAGTGGCGCAGACCTGTGGCGGCTGCTGTGACCTGCGGATGGCGCGCGGAGCTCAACGCGGCGCCGGGCGGGGCGGGTTCACGGGCCGGGACAGCGAAAAGCCCGGCACCGTGGACGGACGGTGCCGGGCCGCAGGGTGATGACGCCGGGTGTGTCGCGCTCAGTCCTGCTGGAAGAGCTCGGCGGGCAGCGGCTTCAGGAGTGCGTACAGGTCGTCGGTGATCGGCCGGTCCCAGCTGGCGATCGTGACGAGGACGTTGTCGCTGCGGTCGAACTGCACGCAGGAGATGCGGCTTTCGGAGAGCTTGAGGCGGCGCACGATGAGCAGGTTGTCGCCCTGCATCACCGGCATGTCCTCGGTGCCGACGACCTCGATCGGCTCGTCGTTCTCCAGCGCCACCAGGAGCTGGGCCACCTCGAAGGGGACCTGTCCCTCGGCCATCTCGCGGGCCGGGGAGCCCTCCGGCAGATTGCCGATGATCATCGCGGGGCCGCGGCCGCCGAACAGGTCGTACCGCAGGAAGACGCCCTGGCAGCTGCCGTCGGGGGCGGGGAGCAGTCCGGCGCCGAGGTTGCCGGGCCAGTCCCCAGGGTCCATGGCCAGGACATCGAAGTCCGGGCCCGCGGGAGTGGCGGCGCTACGGCGGCGGAGGAAGGACATGCCGTCAATGGTACGTGCCCCGGGCCGCCCGGCGGAGCCGGGCCCAGCCCCCTGGGCGGGTCGCCCCTGCACCGCCCCTTCCCGAGACACTCCAGGGGTGAAAGCGCTGAGGCGCTGAGATGTGCATGCCGCCCGGCATCGAGTAGCTCAGGGGCGCGGGGAACCGCGCGACCGGCCAGCCACGGTCCGTAGACGAAAGCGGGGTTGCCGGGGCCCCGCCTCGGACCCCGTGTCGCGCCTGAAGGGCGCTCGTCCTCAATCGCCGGACGGGCTGAGGTGGCCCCATGAGCCGGGGTCGAGCAGCCGGACGGGCTGAAGATGCCGATGCTGGGCATCCCGCCAAGGACAGCCGGCCAGGGGCGCGGGGAACTGCGCGAGACGCGAGCACGGGCCGCCGGGGGCCCCGGCTCCCCGCCGTGGACGGCTGGTGGGGGCCGGGGCCTTGGGGCGCGCGGGGTCAGCGCCCGGGTACGCCTCGGATGCCGGAGCCGCGGGCCTGGTGGGGCAGGAGCCCCGCGAGGCCGCCGCGGTCGGTGCCGAGCTTGCGGAAGGCACCGGACAGCAGCAGCTCCACGGTGCGCTCCTTGTAGCCGAGCTCCTCCGCGATCCGCCGGTTCTCCCAGTCGAGGGCCGCCAGCTCGGCCACCGCCTTCTCCTGCGAGGTGAGCAGGTCGGAGTCGGTGGCGCGCAGTTGCAGGGGCCGCAGACCGGAGGCGGCGAGTTCCTCGCGGGCTCGCGTCGCGAGCGCGTCGGCTCCGCAGAGCGCGGCGCTCTCCAGGCCGCGCATCAGGAGGTCGGCCGCGTCCTGCGGGAGTCCCGCGCGGCTGAGCATCGCCCCGTGGTCGACGAGGGCCTGCGCCAGCTCGTACGCGGCGGGTGACCGCTCCAGCTGGCGGACGGCCTCGCCCATCAGGGCCAGGCTGTCGGCGCCCGAGGTGACCTTGGCCGCCGCGTGCAGGGCACGGCCGACGGCGCCCGGGGTGCCGAAGCGCCGGGCGACGTCGACGGCTTCCTGCGCGACGGCCGCGGCCTCCGCCGGGTCGGTGTGGGCGATCGTCTGGGCGAGCAGCGGCCGCCACGGGCACCACATGGGATTGCGCATCCCGCGCGGTTCCAGCCGGCGGCCCACCGCCCGCAGCCGCTCCTCGGCGTCGGTGCGCAGTCCCCGCGCGATGAGGAGTTCGCTGTAGACGGTCTCGGAGTCCGGGTAGACGACCGCGTTGGGCACGACCTGGCCGTAGTTGTATTCGTCGGACAGTTCCTGCGCGTCCTGGACCCGGCCGCGGGCGAGCAGGATCTCGATGAGGATGCCGAGCGCGAACCACTGGGCGGGGACCTGGTGTCCGACCCGGTCGGCGATCCGCAGCCCGCTGTGTACGAGATCCTCGGCCTCGGCGAGCCGGCCGCGGTGGAATTTGATGTAGCCGAGCAGCGTCAGGCCGAAGGACAGGTGCGCGCCGCGCCAGCCCTTGCGTTCGCACTCGGCGATGCCTTCGTTGAACAGCTCGTCGGCGCGGCCGGGCTGGTCGCAGTACATGAAGGTGAGGGCGACCAGGACGGGGACCTCGAAGCCCCAGTTCTCGTCGGTCCAGGGCAGTCCGCCCTCCAGCGCCTCCTCGGCGTAGCGCAGGGCGGTCTCGGCGGGTTCGCCGCGCACCATCGCGTCCCAGGCGCGCAGGCCCAGGATGTACCGCTCGGCCTTGCCGCGCCCGGTGAGGTGGTCGGCGAGCCGGGCCAGGCTGCGTGAGCGGGCCGGGGAGTCCTCCTCGTCGGCGCGGAACGCGTTCCACTGGAAGGTCTCGGCCTGCATGCGCAGCCGGGTGCGGGCGCTGGTGGAGTGCTTGGCCTCGGCAGCGACGACGGCCGCGGCCTCGGCCATGCGGTCGGTGTGCGCGAGTGCCTGGGCGAGCCGGTAGGTGACGGCTTCGCGCAGTTCCGGAGCGAGTTCGGGCTCTTCGAGGGCCGCTTTGAGGTGGTTGACGGTGGTGGCGGGCTCGTTGAGGAGCGCCGAGCAGCCCAGTTCGAAGAGGACTTCGGCGCGCTCGTCCAGGGCGGGAGGTTCGCGCAGGGCGCGGGCCAGACAGCGGCGGGCCGCGTCGGGTGCGCCGGCCCGCAGATAGTCGCGGGCGGCGGCGCGCAGCTGGCGTACGGCCCATCGGTCGTTCTCGGGGTGCATCTCCAGGATGTGCCGGGCAGCGGCCGTGGGACCGAGCCCGGCCTCGCTCACCGCGAAGGCGGCCTGCCCGTGCATCGCGACCCGCAGGGCGGCGGGGATGGCCCGGTAGACGGCGGTGCCGACGAGCGGGTGGAAGAAGTCGAGCCGGTCCAGGCGGTCGTGCTCGGGGGCGAAGATCCGGGCCTCGCGCAGCCGGTCGACGGCGTCGGCCATCTCCTCCACGCCGAGCCCGGCGACACCGGCGGCCATCTCGCGCCCCGCGTCGGTGCCGAGCACGGCGACGGCCCAGGTGAGCCGTCCGGCGGAGGGGCCGAGCCGGTCGATGCGCTCGATGATCCCGTTGCCGCTGACGGCGGAGGCCAGTTCGCGCAGTTCGCCGGCGTTGGCGTACTGCGGTTTGATGCCGCGGTCGCGGATCCTCGCTACGAGTTCGACGGCTTCGTAAGGGTTGCCCGCGGTCAGGGTCCAGCACTCGCGGGCGAACAGGTCGTCCCCGTCAGCGCCGAGTACGTCGCGCACGAGGTCGGCGACGGCGGCGGGTGTGAACGGCGACAGGTCCAGCGGACGCGAGCCGTGCCGCGTGGCGAGCCGGCGGAACTCGGCTGCGTGCCGGGGCAGTTCCTCGGGACGGTAGGCGACGACGATCAGGAGCGGCAGGTCGCCGGCGCGCAGCGCGAACGACGTCAGCCAGGCCAGCGTCTCCTCGTCCGCCCAGTGCGCGTCGTCGACCACGAGCACGACCGGCGCGTACTGGACCGAGAAGCGGGTGACGAGCCAGTCGAGTCCGTCCCGGACGCCCTGCGGGTCGGGTGCCACGCCGCTCTTTCCCGCGACGAGGCCGACCGCGGGCGCGACGATGTCGTACCAACTCCCCAGTATCTTGCGGTGTTCGTCCTCGCTCGTCGCGGCCAGCACCGGCTGCACGAGCTGGCGTACGACGTGGAAGGCCACGCTTTCCTCCAGCTCGCTGCCGCGGGCGGCCAGCAAGGTGCAACCGCGGGCCGCGGCCTTGCGGCGGACCTCGGCCACCAGTGTCGTCTTGCCCAGGCCGGCCGATCCCGCGATGGCGAGCAGGCCGCCGTTGGGCGCGCTCCCCTCGCCTGCCCGGCCGCACAAATCGTCCAACATGCTGTCGAACAGCAGCAGTTCTTCGTCGCGCTCAAAGAGCATCCGGCGCGGTACCCCGCCCCGGCCCCTCGTATCCGCCACAGCGGTCCCCTTCTGGCAGTAGCACCGAGCCTACGCCCCGGACACGTACCGTGACATGAATATCGACCTTCCGTCTTCTCCTTGACCCATTAAGTTGGCTGGATCCGTTGATGGTTGACTCGGATCACCGGGGAGGGGCGCCTGGACCCACATGTACGCCCCTGTGCGCTGTAAGGCTCCGGCGTCGTACGACTTCACCCCGGCCCCCGACCCGTTGATGATTGAAAAACGTATGGAGTACTAAGGAGGCGGTGCCGTATGGGCAGCACTGGCAGGGTCCGGTCGGCGCGGGCGCGGACCGGGCTCATCGACCTTCCCTTTCCCGCGCGCCGGCATCCCCGGTACGAGCTCGCCGGCCGGCACACGCTGGACTGGCTCCACCGGTTCGGCATGCTCGCCGGTGAGCAGGCGACGGCCGAGTACGACGCGATGGGTCTCGAACGGCTGATGGCGTACTTCTATCCGGACGCCTCGGACGCGCACCTTGCTCTGGCGACCGATCTAAACGCCTGGTTCTTTGTCTTCGACGACCAGTTCGACGGCCCGCTGGGTAAGTCTCCCGAGGGGGTGCTGCGGCAGATCGACACGGTGCTGCGCACCATGGGCGACGCGCCGCCGGTGCCCGGTGAGGCGGCCAACCGGCTGGCGACGAGCTTCCGTGATCTGTGGCAGCGGGTGACCGCGGACACCCCGTTGTTGTGGCAGGAGCGCTTCCGCTCGCACTGGCGTGACTATCTGACGGCGTATCACTGGGAGGCCCTCAACCGGACCCGTAACGGCACCCTGTCGCTTCCCGGCTTTCTGCGCGGCCGCCGCGATTCCATAGGCGTGCAGCCCTGTCTCGACCTGGTGGAGCGGTGTGGCGGCTACACCCTGCCCAAGGAGCTGCACGAGGGCGAGCCGCTGGCCGAGATGCGGGAGATCACGGCCGATGTGGTGATCTTCGTCAATGACATGGTCTCCGTGGACAAGGAGCTGGCCGCGGGAGACGTCAACAACAGCGTGATCATTCTGTTACGGCAGGAGATGTGCAGTGTGGAGCAGGCGCTGCGGCGGGTGGCCGTCCTGGCCAACGCCCGGGTGGCCCGCTTCCAGGAGTTGACCGCCGAGCTCACCGCCGGACTCGACGCGACCGCCCTCGCCAAGGAGCTGCGGTGGCAGGTGGACGACTACGTCGACGGCATGCGCGCCCTGATGAGCGGCAATCTGGCCTGGTCCCTGGAGACCGCGCGGTACGGCGAGGCGGGCATCGCCGCCGTCAGCGAGGGCCGTCAGCGGCCCTGGGCCCAGCTGTTCCCGGAGCAGGCCGCCGAGGCCTGAGCCGGGACCACCGGGACGAGCGGCGGCCTCAACGGACGCGTGGAGAACGCCCGTTGAGGCCGCTGCCGCGTCGTCGGCTCCGGGCCGCGGGTCAGGTGAGGTCGAACTCGCCGGAGCGTGCGTTGATCACGAAGGCCCGCCACTCCGCGGGGCTGAAGATCAGCGGTGGGCTGCCCGGGCTGCCGCTGTTGCGCAGGGCGATGAAGCCCTCGACGAAGGCGATCTGGACGTCCCCCGCCCCCTGACTGCTCGACTGCCACTGGGCTTCGCTGAAATCGAGCTCCGGCTTGTCCCAGCCGGAAGGGGTGTGCCCCGCAAGGCTCCCCAAGGTGTGCTGGGTGGTGGTGGTGGTGGTGTCGGCCACGTCCGTGCTCCTCCCCGGTTCATCTCGTCCGGGGCCACCCTAGCGATCGCCCGCGGTGGCGGACAGGCCACGTGAGGTGCACCGGGACCCGTCCGTCGCGGATCGCCCTCAGCGGGCGGGGGGTTCGGCGCCGACCAGCCACATGGCGAAGAACTGGGAGCCACCGCCGTAGGCGTGGCCCAGCGCCTTGCGGGCCCCGGCCACCTGGTGTTCGCCGGCTTCGCCGCGCACCTGGAGGGCGGCCTCGGCGAAGCGGATCATGCCGGAGGCGCCGATGGGATTGGTGGACAGGACGCCACCCGAAGGGTTGACGGGCAGGTCACCGTCGAGTTCGGTCACGCCGGCCTCGGTGAGTTTCCAGCCCTCGCCCTCGGCGGCGAAGCCGAGGTTCTCCAGCCACATGGGTTCGTACCAGGAGAACGGCACGTACATCTCGACGGCGTCGATCTCGCGCCGCGGGTCGGCGATACCGGCCTGCCGGTACACGTCGGCCGCGCAGTCCTTGCCGGCCTGGGGCGATACGAAGTCCTTGCCGGCGAACAGGGTGGGCTCGCTGCGCATGGTGCCGCCGTGCACCCAGGCCGCGGGGCGCGGCGCCCGGGCCGCGCCCGCCCGGTCGGTGAGGATCATCGCGCAGGCGCCGTCGGAGGAGGGGCACGTCTCGGAGTAGCGGATCGGGTCCCACAGCATCGGCGAGGCCTGGACCTTCTCCAGGGTGATGCCGTGCTCGTGGAGGTGCGCGTAGGGGTTCTTCAGGGCGTTACGCCGGTCCTTGTACGCGACGAGGGAGCCCACCGTGTCGGGTGCGCCGGTGCGCCGCATATAGGCCCGCACGTGGGGGGCGAAGAAGCCGCCCGCGCCGGCGAGCAGCGGCTGCGTGAACGGGATGGGCAGGGAGAGGCCCCACATGGCGTTGGACTCGGACTGTTTCTCGAAGGCGAGGGTGAGGACGGTGGTGTGGATGCGGGCGGCGACCAGGTTGGAGGCGACGAGCGCGGTGGAGCCGCCGACCGAGCCGGCGGTGTGGACCCGCAGCATGGGCTTGCCGACCGCGCCGAGGGCGTCGGCGAGGTACAGCTCCGGCATCATGACGCCCTCGAAGAAGTCGGGCGCCTTGCCGATGACGACGGCGTCGATGTCGGCCCAGCTCAACTCGGCGTCATCGAGCGCCCTTTGGGCTGCTTCGCGGACGAGTCCCGCCAGGGACACGTCGTGCCGGGCGGCCACGTGCTTGGTCTGGCCGACGCCGATGACGGCCACGGGTTCCTTGCTCATGACTCCCCCTCCAGGACGGCGACCAGGTTCTGCTGAAGGCAGGGTCCTGACGTGGCGTGCGCGAGGGCCCGGTCGGACTCCCCGCGGTGGATGCGGGCGGCGGCCTCGCCGAGTCTGATGAGCCCGGCGGCCATGACGGGGTTGGCGGCGAGCGCGCCTCCCGACGGGTTCACGGTGACGTCGTCACCGAGCCGCAGAGCCTTGCGCAGGATGACCTCCTGCGAACTGAAGGGCGCGTGCAACTCGGCGGTGTCGACGGGCCGTTCGAAGGCGCCGGCCCGTTCGGCGGCGAGGCGGGCGGACGGCGAGTCGGTCAGGTCGCGGACGCCGAGGGAGTGCGCCTCGATGCGGTGGTCCATGCCGCGGATCCAGGCGGGCCGCGTACACAGCTCGCGGGCCCGGTCCCCGGCGGCGAGGATCACGGCGGCCGCCCCGTCGCCGACCGGCGGGCAGTCGCCGGTGCGCAGCGGGTGCACCAGGTAGTCGCCCTGCGGACGTGAACCCCGCACCTGGGCACGGGGGTTGGCGGTGGCGGAGTCCCGGCTGCGGGACGCGATGGCTGAGAGGCGCGGCTCGTCGGTGACGCCCGCGTCGATGAGGGACTGCGCCTGAAGGGCGGCGAGCGCGACCGAGTCGGGCCAGAGCGGCGCCACGTAGTAGGGGTCCAGCTGCCGGGTCAGGACATCGCGGAGTTCGCCCGGTGAGGACTTGCCGTACCCGTAGACGAGCGCGGTGTCGGCCTCACCGGTGAGGATCTTGACCCAGGCCTCGTACAGCGCCCAGGCGCCGTCCATCTCCACATGGGACTCGGCGATCGGCGGCCAGGCGCCGACCCCGTCGAGCGCCATGGTGAACGAGAAGGCGCGCCCGGCGAGGTAGTCGCTCGACCCCGAGCAGGTGAAGCCGATGTCGCTGGTCTTCAGGCCGGTGGCGTCGAGGACCTGGTGAAGGACCGGCATCAGGAGCTCGACCTCGGAGAGCTCATCGGTGCGGCGCCGGTGGTCGCTCTGCGCGAACGCCACGATCGCCACGTCCCGGGCGGGAGGGGTGGGCGCCATCAGATCAGCTCCTTGTACGTGTCGTAGTCGGCGTCGGGTTCGCCGGTGGGCCCGTAGTGGTCGGGGTAGCGGCCGCCCTCGCTCCATACGGGTTCGACCCGCAGCCCCATCCGGACCTGGTCGTAGGGGATGCCGCCGATCCGGCCGTGCAGGGCGAGCCCCGCGCCGTCGAGCGCGATGTGCGCGTAGACGTACGGCACCTCGATGTCGAGGTTCTTCGCCTTGATGTTGACGATGCAGAACGTGGTCACGGTGCCGGCGGGCCCGACCTCCACCCGCTCCTCGGTGGCGACCCCGCAGGTGGGGCAGGCGCCGCGCGGCGGCACGTACACCTTCCGGCAGGAGGGGCAGCGCTCGCCGACGGTCTTGCGGGCGGACAGACCGCCGATGTACGCGGACTGGGCACGCCCGGGGCTGTAGGTGTAGTCGAGCCGGGCGGGCGCGACGATCCCGGTGACGAGGTCGTCGAACTCACCGCTGTGCGGAACGAGTTGATGCCTCGCCTCGGTTTCGCCGGGCTCGAAGCAGGCGATGTCGGTGATGGCGCCGGTGCGTTCCCCGGACCAGCGGATCCGTACCCGCATACCGCTGTGAACGGCTTCGGGGCCGGGTGCGTCCAGGACGTGCAGGAGGGAGGTGTCGGCGCCGTCGAGCCGTACGAGTACCCAGGCGAAGGGACCCTCCAGGGGCTGGTCGCGGCGCGGGGCGGGGTTCCAGGCCCAGGTGGTGACAGTGCCGGTGGGGGCGACCTCGACGAGTTCGCGGATCTCCTCGGCGGTGACGGGGTCGTACTCGACGGGCGGCACGAGCACCTTCCCGTCCCCGGTCCGCACACCGAGCACGGTGCGCTCGCGCAGCCCCGTGAGGAAGGCGCTCTGGACCGGCCCGAGGGAGCGGGTGAACGGAAACTCGACGACGAGCGGCGCGCGCAGCACGTCGGGCGAGGCGGATCCTGTCATGTGGCCAACTCCTTGGATCGCGTACAACGGAAAGGGATGCGAGGCTCAGGGCCACCTACGGCACGCCCGACTCAAGAGGCTCAGGGCCATCTACGGCACGCCCGACTCAAGAGGCTCAGGGCCACCTACAGCCCGGCCGGCATGTGCGGACGAGCGCCCCTGAGGCGTGAACGGGGTCCGGGACAGAGCCCCAGGGTCCTTCACCCGCCGGAGGGTTTCGGGAAGGGGCGGGGCGGGGGCGGTCTCAAGCCCGCCGAAAGACCGCCGCCCGCTTCTCCGCGAACGCCAGCGCCCCCTCCTTCGCATCCGCCGTGGCGAAAATCGGCCACCCCCGCTCAAGCTCCGCCGCAAGCCCCTCCGCCTCACTCATGGACGCCGTGTCGTACACGCACGCCTTCACCGCCTCGACAGCCAACGGCCCGCACGCGTTGATCTGTGCGGCGATCTCAAGGGCCCGGCCGAGCGCGGCCCCGGCCGGCACGACGCTCCCGATCAACCCGATCCGCGCCGCCTCCTGTGCGCCGTACGGCCGCCCGGTCAGCAGCATCTCCAGCGCATGCGTACGCGGAATCTGCCGCTGGAGGCGGACCGTGGAGCCCCCGATCGGAAAGAGCCCGCGCTTCACCTCGAAGAGCCCGAACGTGGCCCCCTCCCCCGCCACGCGGATGTCGGTGCCCTGGAGGATCTCGGTGCCGCCGGCCACGCAGTACCCCTCGACCGCGGCGATCACGGGTTTGCGGGGCCGGTGGTTGCGGAGCATCGCCTTCCAGTGCAGCTCGGGGTCGGCCTTGAGCCGGTCCCGGTACTGCTCGCCCGCCATGCCCCGGCCCGCGAGGGCCTTGAGGTCCATGCCCGCGCAGAAGTCGCCGCCCGCTCCGGTGAGGACGACCGAGCGGATGGAGTCGTCCGCGTCGGCCTCCAGCCAGCCGTCGTACAGACCCACCAGCAGCGGCAGCGAGAGCGCGTTCTTCGCCTCCGGCCGGTTCAAGGTGAGCACCAGCGTGGCGCCTTCGCGCCGCACGTCGAGGTGTTCCGTACCGCCCATTGCCGTCCTCCCGTCTCAAGACCTAGAACAGGTTGCAGTAGTGGCGGCGGCAGTTCAATAGTTTTCTGACAGACAGTCAGATTACTTCTGCGGCACCCCTTCCCAGTTGTGCACCGCTTTGCTCTGATGACCCCCGAGTCATTGGGGGCCGGTGTCAGGAGGAATGGTGGAGTACAACCTTGCCGACCTGTTCGAGTCCGTCGTCGACGTGGTCCCGGATCGCGAGGCACTCGTGTACGTCGACCATCCCGGGACGGGCGCGGAACGCCGCTTGACGTACCGGGAATTGGACCGGGCCGCGAACCGGCTGGCGCACCATCTGATCGACGCCGGCCTGAAACCAGGCGAGCACCTGGGGCTGCACCTCTACAACGGTGTCGAATACCTCCAGACGGTCCTCGCGGCTCTCAAGGCGCGCCTAGTCCCGGTCAACGTCAACTACCGCTACGTGAAAGAGGAGTTGGTCTACCTCTACCGGGACGCCGATCTGGCCGCGCTGGTCTTCGAGGGGGAGTTCACCGAGCGGGTGGCGGGCGCGCTGCCGGGGACCGACAAGCTGCGCCATCTCGTCCGGGTGGGGCAGGTCCCGGACGGCGCGCCGCCTCTCGACGTCACGCCGTTCACCGAGGCCGAGGCGGCGGGCTCCCCCGAGCGGGCCTTCGCGCCGCGCTCGGCCGACGACCTGTTCATCATCTACACCGGCGGCACCACGGGCATGCCGAAGGGCGTGATGTGGCGTCAGGAGGACTTGTTCTTCGCGGGGTTGTTCGGCGGAGAACCGGCGGGTGAGCCGGTGCAGCGGCCCGAGGAGCTGGCCGAGCGGGTCGCCAAGGGCGGCGCGGGGCTCACCTTCTTCCCGGCGCCTCCGCTGATGCACGGCACGTCGACCCTGACATCGTTCATCGCCTTCAACTACGGCCAGCGTGTGGTCATCCACCGCAAGTACGTGCCGGAGGAGGTGTTGCGCACCATCGAGAAGGAGAAGGTGTCCAGCGTGTCCCTGGTGGGCGACGCGATGCTGAGGCCGCTCATCGACGCGCTGCACGGCCCGCTCAAGGGCACCGACCTGTCCTCTCTGTTCAGCGTCTCCTCCTCCGGGGCGATCATGTCGGAGACGGTGCGCGCCCAGTTTCAGGCGCTGGTGCCGAACGTGCTGCTCCTGAACAACTTCGGCTCGTCCGAGTCCGGGTCGAACGGCAAGGCTACGGACGACTCGGGCCCGGAGAAGGGCTTCCGTCTGGAGGTCAACGAACGTACGCGGGTGGTGGATCCGGCCACCCACGAGCCGGTCCCGGTCGGCGTGCCGGGACGCCTCGCACAGCGCGGACACGTACCGCTGGGCTACTACAACGACGCGGCGAAGACGGCGGAGACGTTCTTCCAGAAGGGCCGGGAGCGGTGGGTGCTCCTCGGGGACATGGCGACCGTCGACGAGAACGGCATCGTCACGGTCCTGGGCCGCGGCTCGCAGTGCATCAACACGGGCGGCGAGAAGGTCTACCCGGAGGAGGTCGAGCAGGCCCTCAAGTCGCATCCGGACGTGTACGACGCGCTGGTGGCCGGGGTGCCGGACGCGAGGTGGGGCAGCCATGTGGCGGCGGTGGTCCAGCTCCGCGACGGCGCCGCCGAGCCCACCCTCGACGACATCCAGACACACTGCCGCACCAGGATCGCCGGGTACAAGGTGCCGCGCCAGCTGGTGATAGCCCCCGCCATCGAACGCTCCCCCAGCGGCAAGGCGGACTACCGCTGGGCGCGGACGGTGGCGGCGGAGGCAGACGTCAGCTGAGGAAGCCCTCCGCCGGCCGCGGACGGTGGCCGCTGAGGCGCGTCAGCTGAGGAAGCCCTCCTCTGGGCGCGGACGGTGGCCGCGGAGGCGGACGTCAGCTGAGGAAGCCCATGAGCCGCGCGGCGACGAACCCCTCGGGGTCGTCAAGCCGGGGGAAGTGCCCTGCGCCCGGCTGGACTTCGCGGGTGCGGTTCGGGAAGCAGGCCGCGGTCCTCGCCGCGAGGTCGGGGCACGGACCGCCGTCGCCTTCTCCGCTGCTCCGGTAGGCGAGATCGGTTCCGTCGCAGCTGGTGAAGGCGGGCATGCCAATGATCTTCACACTCCCCCTGCGGCCGGACCATGACGTGCGCCCTGAGCGCGAAGGACATGCGGCGCGAGGTTGTCCACAGGCCTTGACGTGCCCCTCGGGCGGCTGAATTACTGATCCGACACAGAACGACCGAATGATCGGTCGTCCGATTTCGTCGCCCCCACGGGGCGGGACGAGGACGGAGCGCACCCATGGCACCCCTGCTGGACGAGGCGGAGCGGCTGAGCCGGCCGGAGCTCGAAGCGCTGCAGCTCGATCGGCTGCGCGCCTCCCTGCGCCATGCGTACGACAACGTGGGGTTCTATCGGAAGGCCTTCGACGAGGCGGGCGTGCGGCCCGACGACTGCACCTCGCTCGCCGATCTGGCCCGCTTCCCGTTCACCGCCAAATCCGATCTGCGCGACCACTACCCGTTCGGGATGTTCGCGGTCCCCGAGACCGACATCCGCAGGATCCACGCCTCCAGCGGCACCACGGGCCGGCCCACCGTCGTCGGCTACACCCAGCGCGACCTCGACACCTGGGCGGACGTGGTGGCCCGCTCCATCCGCGCGGCGGGCGGCAGGCCCGGTCACAAGGTCCATGTGGCATACGGATACGGCCTGTTCACCGGCGGTCTCGGCGCGCACTACGGCGCCGAGCGGCTCGGCTGCACGGTGATCCCCGCGTCCGGCGGCATGACGGCGCGGCAGGTCCAGCTCATCCAGGACTTCCGCCCCGAGATCATCATGGTGACCCCGTCCTACATGCTGACGCTGCTCGACGAGTTCGAGCGTCAGGGCGTGGACCCGCGGGCCACCTCGCTCAAGGTGGGCATCTTCGGTGCCGAGCCGTGGACGCAGGAGATGCGCCGCGAGATCGAGGAGCGGTTCGCGATCGACGCCGTCGACATCTACGGCCTGTCGGAGGTCATGGGCCCGGGCGTCGCGCAGGAGTGCGTGGAGACCAAGGACGGTCTGCACATCTGGGAGGACCACTTCTATCCGGAGGTCGTCGACCCGCTCACCGGTGAGGTCCTGCCGGACGGCGAGCACGGAGAGCTCGTCTTCACCTCCCTCACCAAGGAGGCGATGCCGGTGATCCGCTACCGGACCAGGGACCTGACGCGCCTGCTGCCCGGCACGGCCCGCGTCTTTCGGCGCATGGAGAAGGTGACCGGGCGCAGCGACGACCTGGTCATCCTGCGCGGCGTCAACCTCTTCCCCACCCAGATCGAGGAGATCGTGCTGCGTACGCCCGGGGTCGCCCCGCACTTCCAGCTGCGGCTGACCCGCCAGGGCCGCCTCGACGCGCTCACGGTGCGGGTGGAGGCCCGCGCGGACACGACGCCCGAGCAGCGCGACGCCGCCGCGCGCTCGGTCGTCACGGCGGTCAAGGACGGGATCGGTGTCTCCGTGGACGTGGAGATCGTTGACCCCGAGACCATCGAGCGCTCGGTGGGCAAATTCAAGCGCATCGTGGACCTGCGCGAGAAGAGGAGTTGAGCCCGGCCAGGACATCAACTCCCTTCCGCAGCACCGCTGTTCAGGCGAGCCGATCGCGCAGCTCCCGCTTGAGGATCTTCCCGCTGGCGTTGCGCGGCAGCTCGTCCACGAACAGCACGCGCTTGGGGGCTTTGAACGCGGCGAGCGAGGCGCGGGCGTGCTCGATGAGCTGACCCTCCGTCACCTCACCGGAGCGGACCACGAAGGCGGTCACCGCCTCGATCCATCGCTCGTCGGGGAGGCCGACCACGGCGGCCTCGGCGACCGCCGGGTGGGTGTAGAGCGCGTCCTCCACCTGGCGCGAGGCGATGAGCACGCCCCCGGAGTTGATCACGTCCTTCACCCGGTCGACCACGGTGAAGTAGCCCTCGCGGTCGCGCACCGCCAGGTCGCCGGAGTGGAACCAGCCGTCGCGGAAGGCTTCTTCGGTCTCGGCCGGCTTGTCCCAGTAGCCCTCGCACAACTGCGGTGAGCGGTAGACCACTTCACCCGCCGTGCCGTCGGGCACCTCGTCGCCGCTTTCGTCGACGACCTTCGCCTCGACGAACAGCACGGGGCGCCCGCACGAGTCCATTCGTCCCTCGTGCTCGTCCGGTCCGAGCACGGTGGCGAGCGGGCCGATCTCGCTCTGTCCGAAGCAGTTGTAGAAAGCCAGGTGCGGCAGCCGTTCGCGCAGCCGCTCAAGGACCGGGACGGGCATGATCGAGGCCCCGTAGTACGCCTTGCGCAGTCCGCCGAGGTCGCGCTTGGTGAACTCCGGATGACCCGCGAGGGCGATCCACACGGTGGGCGGCGCGAAGAACGAGTCGGCGCGGCCCGCCTCCACCAGCTCTAGGATTTGTCCCGCGTCCGGCGCGTCCAGGAGCGTGTTGTCGGCGCCCACCGCGAGATAGGGCAGCAGGAAGACATGCGTCTGCGCCGAGTGGTAGAGCGGCAGCGCGTGCACGGGCCGGTCGGAGGCCCGCAGGTCGAGCGCGGTGATGGCGGAGACATACGCGTGGACGAGGGCGCGGTGCGTCATCATCGCGCCCTTGGGCAGGGCGGTGGTGCCGGAGGTGTAGAGCAGCTGCACGATGTCGTCGGGCTCGCCCCCGCCCCCGCCGACGTACGCAACCGGCTCGGCCATCTTCGTCGCCGCCGTCCCACCCCCGCCCCCGTCCCATCCGACGCCGTCGCCGTCGCCGCGAGGAGCGAGTCGGGATCATCGCGCAGCGGGACCACCGGCGGGCCGGAGGGCACGCGCTCCGCGAGCGTGGGGTCGGCGAGGACGAGGGTGGCGCCGGACTGCTCCAGGATGTACGTCAGATCGCCGCCGGTGAGGTGCTGGTTCACCGGCACATGGACGAGCCCGGCCCGCGCGCAGCCGAGGAAGGCGATGACATAGGCGTCGGAGTTGTGCCCGTAGGCGGCTACCCGGTCGCCCTTGGTCACCCCTCGCGCGGTGAGGAAGGCGGCTGCGGCGGAGACGGCCGCGTCCAGTTCGGCGTAGCTCCAGGTGCGCTCCGCGTACCGCAGTGCGGTGCGGTCGGGTGTGCGGCGGGCGCTGCGGCGCACGATGCCGTCGACGGTGCTGCTGCGTACCTCGTCCATGGCTGGATCCTGGGCGGCAGGGCGGCCGGGGTCAAGGTGCGCGCGCGGCCCGGCGGGTGGAGCCGTTCCAGGTGCGCGCGGCTCGACCTGCCGGGCGCACCCGCTCACGGTAGGTGTGGCTCGGCGCGCCGGGAGGAGGGACCCGGCCCCGTCCCGTTGCGCGACGGAGGGACCCGGTCCCGTCCCGTTGTGCGACGGAGGGACCCGGTCCCGTCCCGTTGTGCGACGGGACCGTTCACCTGGTCCGTATCAGCGCGGCGTACGGATGCCGTCGATGACGCGGGTCCAGTTGTCACCGCCGTGTCCGTCCTCGATCGCACGCCGGTAGTGGGCCTGTACGGCCAGCGGAAGCGCGAGGTCGAGCCCGAGCGAAGTGCTGGTCTCCACGATGTGGTCCGCCGTCGCGCCCATCATGGTGACCGTGCTGAGCGCGCCAGGATGCTCACCGGCGTCGAGTGCGGCGCCGGGCCTTTCTTCGCCGGCCCGCACGATGGCGCCGATCGTGTCGGTGAAGGCGAGCAGTTCCGGCAGCACCTCCTCGGCCTTCATCCCGGCGCTGCCCAGCATCGCGGTGGCGTGCATCAGCGCGGACAACGAGGAGAGGAACACCATCAGTTGAGCTTGGTACATCATCTGGGCCAGCCCCGGGTCCGATCCCAGGTACCTCGGGGACCCCAGGGATACGAGGGTCGGCCGGTGGCTGTCCATGGTCTCGGGGCGACCGCTGTAGAAGACGGAGGACGCGGGCGTGCCGACCATCGGCGCGGGGACCATGACGCCGCCGGCGATGAAGGCGGCGCCGTGGTGTGCCGCCCAGGCCGCCGCCTCACGGGTGCGGTCGGGGGTGTCGGAGCTCAGGTTGACCAGGGTGCGGCCGGCGAGCGACGCGGTGGCGCCGTCGAGCACGTCGTACATCGCCTGGTAGTCGGTGAGGCTGAGGAGGACGAGGTCGCTCGCTTCGAGCGCCTCGGCGGGCGTCGCCGCCCGCGTGGCTCCTTCGGCGACAACGCCGTCGGCGCGGTGCGCGGTGCGGTTCCAGACGGTGACCCGGCTGCCTTCGGCAAGGAGAGTGCGTGTCATCGCCTGGCCCATCGGACCGAGCCCGATCACGGTGACGGAGGTGTTCTGCGGGGTGGTGGGGTTCTGTGCGTTCACTCCTCCATGCTGGGACAGGAGCACTGATCTCGGGAGTACCCACTATTCTCTGCGGTACTTACCTTCTAGTAAGGGGACTTGGGATGAGCAGGGCGCCGAGGATCGGGCCATACATCTGCGGCATCGACGCCGCGCTCGATGTGGTGAGCGGCAAGTGGAAGGGGCTGATCCTGTGGGAGCTCGACGCCCACGGTGTACGTCGCTTCGCCCAGCTCCGGCGCGGGCTGCCCGGGGTGAGCGAGAAGATGCTGACACAGCACCTGCGGGAGATGGAGGAGGACGGGCTGGTGCACCGCGAGGTGTACGCGGAGGTGCCGCCCCGCGTGGAGTACTCCCTGACGCAGCACGGCCGTACGCTCAACCAGGCGCTCGGGCCGCTCGGCGCCTGGGGTGCCGAGCGGATCCGGCGTGAGCACTCCGCGACCGTCGAGTTGGCCGGCGCCGCGCTCACCGAGCGGCTCGGCCCTCAACCCTCGGCAGGAGCCGCCCCGTTGAGGGCCGTGGACCGCTAGGGCTCAGTGAAGAACCGTGTGAGCTTGTCCGGGTTGCGCACCGTGTAGATGGCCTCGATCCGGGCGCCCCGGAAGCCGAGCAGCCCGATCTGGTGCCGGCCGCCCGCGGTGATGGCGAGAGCAGGGGCGCCGTTGACGTCGAGGACGTCGAAGGCCTCCACTTCGTAACGGTTGAGCAGGCCGGTGAGGAAGGCGAGCACCTTGGCGCGGCCGACGACCGGGCGCCGTGCCGCGCTGACCTTGCCCCCGCCGTCGCTCCAGGCGACGACGTCCTCGGCGAGCAGGTCGGTGAGGGCGCCGAGGTCGCCGCCCCGGGCGGCTTCGAGGAAGCGGGTGAGCAGCTTGGCGTGTTCGTCGTCGGAGAGCGGGAAGCGGTCGCGGCCCGCGGCCAGGTGGCGCCCCGCCCTGCTGTACATCTGGCGGCAGTTGGCGACGCTCGCCTCGACGATGGAGGCGATCTCCTCGTACGGAAGCTGGAAGGCCTCGCGCAGCACGAACACGGCGCGCTCCGGCGGGGTGAGGCGCTCCATGAGGTGGACCGTGGCGTACGCGACAGTGTCGCGCAGTTCGGCGGTGTCGAGCGGGCCGAGCGCGTCGGTGGCGACGGGTTCGGGCAGCCACGGCCCGACATAGGCCTCGCGGGTCACCCGGGCCGAGCGCAGCTGGTCGATGGCGAGCCGGGAGGTGACGGTGATGAGGAAGCCGCGGGCGTCCCTGATGTCGCCGGGGTCGACCCGGCTCCAGCGCAGATAGGCGTCCTGAACGACGTCCTCGGCGTCCCACAGGGAGCCGAGCAGCCGGTAGGCGAGCCCGGTCAGCACCGGGCGGTGGGCCTCGAACTCCTCGGCGTGCTCCGTCATGGTCCCTGACACCTTCCGTGGTCGCCGGCGCGTGCCCCGGCGGCTGCCGCGTCATTCAACTCGACGGCGGACCGGGGCGCCAGTGCGGCCGGGAAGGTGTCCTGGGCGTCACATCGCCCGTTCGTGGCCCTCCCAGTACGGTGCGCGCAGCCGCCGCTTGTAGAGCTTGCCATTGGGGTCGCGGGGCATCGTCTCGATGAAGTCGACCGACTTGGGCCGCTTGTACGCGGCGAGCCTGCCCTCGCAGTGGGTGAGCAGTTCGGCGGCGAGCGCGTCGCCCGCCTCGCGGCCCTCGGCCACCTCGACGACGGCCTTGACCTCCTCGCCCCAGTCGGGGTGCGGGATACCGAAGACCGCCGCGTCGGCGACGGCCGGATGGGTCAGGAGCGCCGCCTCGATCTCGGCCGGGTAGATGTTGACACCACCCGAGATGATCATGTCGATCTTGCGGTCGCGCAGGAAGAGATAGCCGTCCTCGTCGAGGTAGCCGAGGTCGCCGACGGTGAAGAAGTCACCGATGCGGTTCTTCTTGGTCTTGCTCTCGTCCTTGTGGTAGCTGAAGCCGCCGGTCGACATCTTCATGTAGACGGTGCCGAGTTCACCGGCGGGCAACCGGCCGCCGTCGTCGTCGAAGACCGCCAACTCGCTGATGGGCCAGGCTTTTCCGACGGTGCCGGGCTTCTTGAGCCAGTCCTCGGCGGTGGCGAAGGCGCCCCCGCCCTCGCTGGCCGCGTAGTACTCCTCGACACAGCTCCCCCACCAGTCGATCATGGCGCGTTTGACGTGGTCGGGGCAGGGTGCGGCGCCGTGGATGGCGTGCCGCAGGGAGGACACGTCGTACCGCGCCTTCACCTCGTCGGGCAGCGAGAGCAGGCGGTGGAACTGGGTCGGCACCATGTGCGTGTGGGTGCAGGCCTGGTGGTCGATGCGGGCCAACATCTCCTCGGGCGTCCACTTGTCCATGAGCACGATGCGGTGCCCGATGTGCAGCGAGGCGCCGGCGAACTGGAGGACCGCCGTGTGGTAGAGCGGCGAGCACACCAGGTGGACGTTGTCGTCGAACGGTTTGATGCCGAAGATGGCGAGGAATCCGCCGAGGTAGGTCTCCTCCGGGAGCTTGCCGGGCAGCGGGCGCCGGATGCCGCGCGGGCGTCCCGTGGTGCCGGAGGTGTAGTTCATGACCCAGCCGAGCGTGCGGTCGTCGGGTACCGACTCGGGCTGTCCGTCCAGGAGTTGGGTGTACGGGGCGAAGCCGGGCACGGTGCCGACGGCGTAGCGGTGCGACGCGGGCAGCTTCGCCTCGTCGGCGGCCGCCGTCGCCGCCTCGGCGAACCGCTCGTGGGCGATGAGCACCTTGGCGCCGGAGTCGGCGACGATCCAGGCGATCTCGGGCCCGACGAGGTGGTGGTTGACCGGCACGAGGTAGAACCCGGCCTGGGACGCGGCGAGGTAGGCCGTGAAGAACTCCACCCCGTTGGGCAGCACCACGGCGAAGGCGTCGCCGCGTTCGAGACCGGCGGCCCGCAGCCCGTGGACGAGCTGGTTGACGGCGGCGTGCAGCCGGCCCGCGCTCCACTCCTCGCCGTCGGGGGCGATCAGGACGGAGCGGTCGGGGTCGGCGTCGGCCTGGGCCCAGAAGCCGTTGGCGGGCTGGTTCATCGGGCGTCCCTCCCTGCGATGCGGTTGATACGGTCGACGGCGCGCTCGAAGCCGCGCGTCAGCTCGTCGAAGGTGTCCCGGACGCTGCGCTCGGCGGTCATCTTCCCGACGATCTGGCCGACGGGGGTGCCGAGCAGGGGCTCGACCTCGTACTTCTGGATGCGCGAGACGGCTTCGGCGACCAGGAGGCCCTGGAGCGGCATGGGCAGGGTGCCGGGTCCCGCCGGGTCGTCCCAGGCGTCGGTCCATTGCGTACGCAGCTGCCGTGCGGGCTTGCCGGTCAGGGCGCGGGAGCGCACGGTGTCGCCGGAGCCGGCGACCAGGAGCTTGCGGGTCAGCGCGCGGGAGTGGAGGTCGGCCTCGGTGGTGGTGAGCCAGAGCGAGCCGAGCCAGACGCCCTGCGCGCCGAGCGCGAGTCCGGCGGCGATCTGCTCGCCGCTGCCGATGCCGCCCGCCGCGAGCACCGGCAGCGGGCCGACGGCGTCGACGACTTCGGGGACCAGCACCATGGTGGCGATCTCCCCGGTGTGGCCGCCGGCCTCGTAGCCCTGGGCGACGACGACGTCGATGCCCGCGTCCGCGTGGTGGCGGGCGTGCCGTGCGCTGCCCGCGAGGGCGGCCACGAGCACGCCCCGGTCGTGGGCGCGCCCGACGACGTCGGCGGGCGGTGAACCGAGCGCGTTGGCAAGGAGTCTGATCGGATAGTCGAAGGCCACGTCGAGCTGGTTGCGGGCGACCTGCTCCATCCAGCCGGTGATACGCCATCCGGAGACGTCGCCCTCGGCGAGCTCGGGCACCCCGTGCTTGACCAGGGTGTCGCGGACGAACTGCCGGTGCCCTTCGGGGATCATCGCCTCGACCTCGGCCTCCCCGACCCCCTCGACCTTCTTGGCGGGCATCACCACATCGAGCCCGTAGGGCAGCCCGTCGGTGTGTTCCTGCATCCAGTCGAGGTCGCGCGCGAGGTCGTCGGGCGCGGTGTAGCGGACCGCGCCGAGCACACCGAAGCCGCCGGCCCGGGTGATGGCCGCGGCCACCGCCGGGAACGGCGTGAAGCCGAAGACGGCGTGCTCGACTCCCAGTTTCTTGCTCAGCTCCGTCTGCATGGGGCGCAGGATGCCGCAGCCCGGGCGACGAGGGAAGAGATTTTCTGATGCTACGTCAGTTTCTTTGCCGGCCTCCGCCGGCCCTCTGCCGGGCTGCCGCCTGCCGCCGCCGGGCCACCGCCTGCCGCCGCCGGACCTCGGCCGGACCGTGGCGGGATGGCCACGGAGCCGGCGCCGCGTGCCGCCTCATTGACAGTGACCGCTCCGGGGCAGAAAGTTTCCGTGGTTCGATGTGATCACGAAAGTAGTTTTCGGCGCGCCGGGGCAGCCGCGCGAGGGAAGGCCGGGTGCCGATGACAGAGGACGTACGGGGCTTCAGCAGACGACGGCTGGCCGGCGCGGCCCTGGGACTCGGAGGTGCACTGGTGGCGGGTTCACGGCCGGCCGGGGCGGAGGCCGCCGGGCGCGGGCGGACCCTGCGGCACGGGAGCGCCGAGCAGGCCGGGCTGCTGCCCGGGCACCTGCGCCGTCTGGTCGACGAGGCGCGGACCTTCCTCGGCCCCTCCCCCGACCACCCCTGGTACGCGGGCGCCGTTCTGCTCGCGGGGCGCGGCGCCACGGTGGCGCTGCACGAGCCCATCGGCGACGCGGTGCGCTATGCGGCGTACGACGAGAAGAGCGACACGGCGGTGGAGTTTCCGCCCGGGCAGCGGATCGCGGCGGCCCGGGACACGGTGTACGACCTCGCCTCGCTCTCCAAGCTGTTCACCTCGCTCCTCGCCGTCCAGCAGATCGAGCGTGGCGCCCTGGGCCTCGACCGTACGGTCGCCTCCTGCCTGCCCGAGTTCGCCGCGGCCGGCAAGCAGAACGTGACGGTACGTCAGCTGCTGACCCATACCTCGGGTTTCCGGCCCTGGATCCCGCTGTACGGGGCGCCCACCCGCGAGCAGAAGCTGAAGCTCATCTGGAACGAGGCGCCGGCGACTCCGCCTGGCAGCGCCTACCTCTACTCCGACCTCAATCTGATCTCCCTCCAGCTGGTCCTGGAGAGGATCACCGGGCGCCCGCTCGACGCACTGCTCCACGACGAGATCACCGCTCCGCTCGGGATGCACCGCACGCGGTACAACCCGCCCGCGTCCTGGAAGCCGGAGATCGCCGCCACCGAGGACGCCCGCAGGCCGTGGTCCGGGCTCGACCGGGGGCTGGTGTGGGGCGAGGTCCACGACGAGAACGCGTACTGTCTCGGCGGTGTGGCGGGCCATGCCGGCGTCTTCTCCTGCGCCTGGGACCTCGCGGTCCTCGCCCGTACGCTGCTCAACGGCGGCGCCTACGGCCGGGCCCGGATCCTCTCCCCCGCCTCCGTGGAGCTCCTCTTCACCGACTTCAACTCCGCCTTCCCCGGCCACGAGCACGGCCTGGGCTTCGAGCTCTACCAGCACTGGTACATGGGCGCCCTCGCGACGCCGCGCAGCGCGGGGCACACCGGCTTCACCGGCACCAGCATCGTGCTCGACCCGAGCACCGACACGTTTCTGATCGTGCTGGCCAACTCCGTTCATCCGGTGCGGGGTTGGCGCTCCGGGTCCGCGCCACGGGTGGCCGCTGGTGACGCCCTGGCACGGGCCGTCGCGGTGCGCCCGGCTCACGGCGGTACGGCCTGGTTCGCGGGCATGGAGCGCGCGACGAGCGCCACCCTCACCCTGCCCGAGCTGACCGTCGCGAGCCGCCGGGCCCGTCTGGACTGTTCGCTGTGGTGGGACACCGAGCCCGGCGTGGGCACCGTCACCCTGGAGGCGTCGGACCCGGAGGCCGGCTGGCGGGCCGTTCCCTTCACGACCGTACGGGCGGAAGCGGGGCCCGTGGAGCACCCAGCTGGGTCGGTGTCGGGCTGGTCCGGGCGGGTCTGGCATCGGGTGACGGCGGACCTCGCCGCATGCTGCGGCCGGCCGGTGCGGCTGCGCTGGCGGTACACGACGGGACCCCGGTACGTGGGACGCGGGGTGTACGCCGACGGCCTGCGGATCGTCGACGGCGAGCGGACGGTCTTCGACGAGACCCGGCCGGACGACGCGGCGCTGATCGAGACCTCGGGCTGGAGCCGTTCCGCCGACTGACGTGCCGCGGGCGGGAGTTGAGAGAAGTCCGCGGCGTCAGGGCCGCGCCCCGCTCAGCGGCCGAGCACCGCCATCGCCGCGTTGTGGCCCGGGATGCCGCTCACGCCGCCGCCGCGCACGGCGCCCGCCCCGCACAGCAGCACGTTCGCACGGCTCGTCTCGACGCCCCAGCGGCCGGTCGATCCGTCGCCGTGGGGGAACGCGAGGGCGCGGTGGAAGATGTTGCCGCCGGGCAGCCGCAGATCGTGCTCCAGGTCGAGCGGGGACTTCGCCTCGATGCAGGGGCGGCCCTGCGCGTCCTTCGCCAGACAGTCGGCCAGCGGCTCGTCCAGATGGGCCTCCAGCTGGGCGAGCGTCGCGGCGAGGAGCAGGTCGCGCGCCTTGTCGTTGTCCTCGGCGAACAGCCGGGCCGGAGCGTGCAGACCGAACAGCGTGAGGGTCTGGTAGCCGCGCGCCGCGAGGCCGGGGCCGAGGATCGACGGGTCGGTCAGGGAGTGGCAGTAGATCTCGGAGGGCGGGGCGGTGGGCAGCGTGCCGTTCGCCGCCTCGGCGTACGCGGTCGCCAGCGCGTCGTATCCCTCCGCGATGTGGAAGGTCCCGGCGAACGCCTCCCGCGGATCGACGGCGGTGTCCCGCAGCCGCGGCAGCCGCGTGAGCAGCATGTTGACCTTGAGCTGAGCGCCCTCGGCGGGCTCGGGCGCCGGGTCGCCGAGCAGCTCCGCGAGGGCGTGCGGGGAGGCGTTGACCAGGACGTTGCGGGCGGCGACCGTGCCGGGCGCGTTCTCGGTGGCGTAGTCGACCTCGGCTTCGGCGCCGTCGGTGCGGATCGCGGTCACCTCGTGCCCGGTGACGATCTCCGCCCCGGCCCCTCGGGCCGCCGCCGCCAGCGCGTCGGTGAGCGCGCCCATGCCGCCCACCGGCACGTCCCAGTCGCCGGTCCCCTGGCCGATCACGTGGTAGAGGAAGCAGCGGTTCTGGGCGAGCGAAGCGTCGTGGGCGTCGGCGAAGGTGCCGATCAGGGCGTCGGTGAGGACCACACCCCGCACGAGATCGTCGGCGAAGCGGTCCTCCAGGGCGACGCCGATCGGCTCCTCGAAGAGCATCCGCCAGGCCGCGTCGTCCCCGATGCGTTCGCGCAGCGCGCTCGCGGTCGGCAGCGGCTCGGTCAGGGTGGGGAAGACCCGCTCGGCGACCCGGCGCGTCGTGGCGTAGAACTCCTGCCATGCGGTGAACTCGGCGCCCGATCCGGTGAGTTGACGGAACGACGCGGCGGTGCGGTCGTCCCCGCCGCCGACCAGGAGGCCACCGGGGCGCCCGTCGCGCCGGGTGGGGGTGTACGAGGAGACCGTCCGTTTGCGGACCGCGAAGGCGAGCCCCAGCTCGTCGACGATCTTCCGGGGCAGCAGCGAGACCAGATAGGAGTAGCGCGAGAGCCGGGCGTCCACGCCCTCGAAGGGACGGGTGGAGACGGCCGCGCCGCCGGTGCGCCCGAGTCGTTCGAGGACCAGGACGGAGCGCCCGGCCCGCGCCAGATACGCGGCGGCGACCAGGCCGTTGTGGCCGCCCCCGACGATGACGGCGTCGTACTGGTCACGGGCGAACGCGGTGCGTACGGTCATGCCCCCTTGGTAACACGGGATGTTCCCGCGCGGAACCCGTCCCGGCCTGGCAAGGAGTCGGGGGCCGGCCCCGCTGCACGGACGCGGCGCGGCGCGCCCCGGCGGACGTTCACGCGGGTGTTGCGCCGTCCGCGCCCGCCGTGGCCACGGTCCACGGGCCGGTGAGGCCGACGGTCGGGTCGGGCGGCGTGACCCCCGTGACGGCGCGTGCCGCCTTGCGGCCCGTGGTCATGGCGTGGGCCCAGGACGGAAGGGCCGGCGGGCGCCGCAGCGACAGCGGAACGGGGTCACCGAGCCGGCCCCAGGAGGCCCGCCCCTCGGCCAGACGTCGACCGAACTCGCCTGCGTCGTCCGGGCGTTGATCCGGCTTCTTGGCGAGCAGGTCGAGCACGGCCCGCTCGAAGAACGCGGGGAGCTCCGCGCGGTGCTCGCGCAACGGCCGGGGCGGGGTGTCGCGGTGGCTCACCAGGACCGCCCAGGTGTCCTGGTGGCCGAACGGCGGCGCCCCGGTCGAGATCTCGTACAGCACACAGCCCAGCGAGTACAGGTCGCTGCGGTGGTCGACGTCGACGGCGCCGATCTGCTCCGGTGCCATGTAGTGCGGGGTGCCCATGGCGATGCCGGTGGCGGTGAGCCGGTTGGCGAGGCCGGTGTCGGCGTCGAGCCGGGCGATGCCGAAGTCGCAGATCTTCACGGTGCCGTCGTCGAGCCGCATGATGTTCGCGGGCTTCAGGTCCCGGTGCACGATGCCCTGGCGATGGGTGTAGGCGAGGGCCGCCGCCACCTGCTCGGCGATGTCCATGACGTCGGCCACCGGCAGCGGGCGCCGGTCGTTCTCGTCCAGGAGCTGGCTCAGATCGCGTCCTTCGAGCAGCTCCATGACGAGGTGGAGGCCGCCCTCGTGCTCCCCGAAGTCGTGGACGACGGTGACGCCGCGGTGCTGGAGCGCGGCCGCGACCCTGGCTTCGCGCCGGAAGCGTTCGCGCAGGACGCGGGTGACCGACTCCTCGTGGTCGGGCGCCGGGGGTTTGAGGAGTTTGACCGCCACCCGCCGGCCCAGCGATTCGTCCCGGGCCCGCCACACCTCGCCCATGCCGCCGCGCCCGATCAGGTCGAGCAGCCGGTAGCGGCCGTGGATCAGCCTGGTGTCCGCCATGTGGTGCCGTCGCCCCCGTTACTGACCGTCTGTTCTCTGCGGCCCTCAAGTATGGCCGCCTGCTGGCGGAGTGTGTGCGGCGCCGGCCGGGTTTCGGGGCCCAGCCGGGCGACCGCCTTGAGGATGTGCCGCGGCGGAAGCTGCCAGCGCACCGTCGCGGGGATGCGGCGCAGCGCGGTTCCGGTACGGGTCAGCCGCCGGTCCACGGTGTCCCTTGCGGGGGCGGGGCGGCCGTACAGCTCATGGGCGTACGGGGGCAGCGAGGCGTAGGCGAGGCGGGCCACGCGCCGCCACACCAGGGCGCGCGCCGGAACCAGGAGCGCGGGTGTGGGCGGTCGCCGCAGGAAGTCGTCCACGGCTCGGGCGTCCTCGGTGGCGGCGAGGTGGGGCCGTACCGTGTCGAAGTAGGCGGCGAGTTCGGCGACGGATCCCGGCACGCCGGCCGCGTCCAGACCCACCAGGCGGGCGTCCACGCGGTGTTCGGCGACGTAACGGTCGGCCTGGGTGTCGCTCATCCACAGCCCGGAGCGCCGGGTCACGGTGAGATAGCTGTCGATCTCGGCGCAGTGCACCCACAGGAGCAGCTCGGGGTCGTCGATCCCGAACCGCTCCCCGGTGCGCGGATCGTCCGCCGTGAGCAGGGCGTGGATGCGGCGGACGCGGGCGCCGGCCTGCTCGGCCGCGTCCTTGGTTCCGTAGCTGAGGGTCCCGACGAAGGTGGCGGTCCGCATGAGGCGGCCCCACGCGTCCTTGCGGAAGTCGGAGTTCTGCATGACGCCGCGCACCGCGCGGGGGTGGAGCGCCTGGAGGTACAGCGCCCTGATGCCCGCGATCCACATCATGGGGTCACTGTGCACCTGCCAGGTGACCGATCGCGGGCCGAAGTAGCCCGGGTCGGGATCGTCCGCCGGGCCGAGGCAGCCCGGGCCGGGATCGTCTGCCATCCGACGCCTCCCGTGGGTGTGTCCTCGGCCGGGCCCGTCTTCGCAGTCTACGGGGCGCCTGTCGATGTGGACCCGCACCGACCACGACGGCCGTCCTGCCGCGAGGTGTCGGCGGACCGCGCCCGCGTCGCGCGGCCGGCTTGGGCGCCGCGTGGCCGGCTTCGGAGCCGCCGCCCCGTAAGGACGGCGTCAAGAGTCCCGCTGCCGCCGTATGGAGCCCGTCAACGGACCGCGATACGCCGCTGAACTCGGGGTTTGCTCGTCTTCGGCCCACTGGCCGAAACCCATTCACCACGTCATTCAGGAGCTCACGATGGCCGATCTGGCCTTCGTCGTCACCACGGTCGCGGTCTTCGCGCTGGTGGCCCTCGTCGCCAAGGGGGTGACCAAGCTGTGAGCGTCGAGAACATCGTCGGCCTGCTGGTCGCCGTCGCCCTGCTGGGGTACCTCATCCTCGCCCTTGTGTACCCGGAGAGGTTCTGAGCACCGCCATGAGCCCCGTAACCGCCGGCGTGCTCCAGCTGCTCGCGCTGATCGCCGCGCTCGCGCTCGCCTACCGTCCTCTCGGCGACCACATGGCCCGGGTCTACTCCTCCGAGAAGCACTACCGGCCGGAGAGGTGGCTCTACAAAGCCATCGGCGCCAATCCGTCGGCCGAGATGCGCTGGCCCGCCTACCTGCGCGGCGTCCTCGCGTTCTCCGCCGTGAGTGTGCTTTTCCTCTATGCCCTCCAGCGGGCGCAGGGGATCCTGCCCGGCTCGCTGGGCTTCTCCGCGATCGATCCGGACCAGGCGTTCAACACGGCCGCCTCATTCGTGGCGAACACCAACTGGCAGTCGTACGCCGGTGAACAGACCATGGGCCACGTCGTGCAGACCGGCGGTCTCGCGGTCCAGAACTTCGTCTCCGCGGCCGTCGGCATGGCCGTCGCGGTGGCCCTCGTGCGGGGCTTCGCGCGCTCCCGTACCGGTGAACTCGGCAATTTCTGGGCTGACTTGGTGCGCGGCACGGTCCGTATCCTGATCCCGATCGCCGTGCTCGGCGCGCTGGTCCTCGTCGCCTGCGGCGCCATCCAGAATTTCGCCGGAATCCACGAGGTCGGGCAGTTCACCGGCGGCACCCAGCAGTGGAACGGCGGGGCGGTGGCCTCGCAGGAAGTCATCAAGGAGCTGGGCACCAACGGCGGCGGCTACTTCAACGCCAACTCCGCCCACCCCTTCGAGAACCCCACGCCGTTCTCCAACCTGTTCGAGATCTTCCTGATCCTGCTCATCCCGTTCGCCCTCACGCGGACCTTCGGGCGGATGGCCGGCAATCTGCGGCAGGGGTACGCGATCCTCGCGACGATGGCCGTCGTCTGGGTCGGTTTCACCGCGCTGATGATGTGGACGGAGTTCGCCCACCACGGGCCGGCCCTCCAGGCGGCGGGCGGGGCGATGGAGGGCAAGGAGACGCGCTTCGGCATCGGCGGCTCCGCGATCTTCTCGGTGGCCACCACCCTGACCTCGACCGGCGCGGTCAACTCCTTCCACTCCTCGTACACGGGTCTCGGCGGCGGCATCCAGCTGCTCGGCATGCAGCTCGGGGAGATCGCGCCCGGCGGTGTGGGCTCGGGCCTCTACGGCATGCTGATCATGGCGGTCATCGCGGTGTTCATCGCGGGACTCATGGTCGGCCGCACCCCCGAATACCTGGGCAAGAAGATCGGCACCCGCCAGATCAAGCTCGCGGCCTGCTACATCCTCATCACCCCCGCGCTCGTCCTCGGCTTCACGGCCGCCGCGATGGCGCTGCCCACGCCGGTCACCTCGATCGCCAACCCGGGGGCGCACGGCTTCTCGGAGATCCTCTACGCCTACACCTCGGGCGCCAACAACAACGGTTCGGCCTTCGCGGGCCTCAACGCGGACACACAGTGGTTCAACTCGACCATCGGCATCGCCATGCTCCTCGGCCGGTTCCTGCCCATGGTCTTCGTGCTCGCCCTGGCCGGCTCGCTCGCCGAGCAGAAGCCGGTCCCCGAGACGGCGGGCACGCTGCGCACCGACAAGCCGCTCTACGCGGGCCTGCTCGTCGGCACGATCCTCATCATCACCGGACTGACCTACTTCCCGGCCCTCGCGCTGGGACCGCTCGCCGAAGGGCTCGCCTCATGAGCACCATCACGCCCACCCGTGCCCCGCACGAAGAGCTGCCCGCGGGACACCAGGCTCAAGGACGTGTCGGCGGCGGCCTTTTCGACCCCAGGGCCCTGGTGAAGGCCTTCCCCGACGCGGTGCGGAAGCTCGACCCGCGCGTCATGGTCAAGTCCCCCGTCATGTTCGTCGTTCTGGTCGGCTCCGTGGTCACCACCGTCCTCGCCGTCAAGAATCCGACCGACTGGTTCGGCTGGGCGATCACCGTCTGGCTGTGGCTCACCACCGTCTTCGCCAACCTCGCCGAGGCCGTGGCCGAGGGGCGCGGCAAGGCGCAGGCGGACACCCTGCGCAAGGCCAAGACCGACACCGTCGCCCGCCGACTGACCGGATCCGCCGAGGAGTTGGTGCCCGGTACGCAGCTGCGCGTCGGCGACCTGGTGGTGTGCGAGGCCGGGGACGTCATCCCCGGCGACGGTGATGTGGTCGAGGGCGTCGCCTCGGTGGACGAGTCGGCCATCACCGGCGAGTCCGCGCCGGTGATCCGCGAGTCGGGCGGCGACCGCTCGGCCGTCACGGGCGGTACGCGGGTTCTCTCCGACCGCGTGGTCGTCAAAATCACCACCGAGCCCGGTGAGACCTTCATCGACCGCATGATCGCGCTCGTCGAGGGCGCGGCCCGGCAGAAGACGCCCAACGAGATCGCCCTCAACATCCTGCTGGCCTCCCTCACGATCGTCTTCCTGCTGGCGGTGGTCACGCTCCAGCCGTTCGCGATCCACGCCGGGGCCCAGCAGTCGATGATCGTGCTCACCGCGCTGCTGGTCTGTCTGATCCCGACCACCATCGGCGCCCTGCTCTCCGCCATCGGCATCGCGGGCATGGACCGTCTCGTCCAGCGCAATGTCCTGGCGATGAGCGGACGCGCCGTGGAAGCCGCGGGCGACGTGTCGACGCTGCTGCTCGACAAGACCGGCACGATCACGCTGGGCAACCGACAGGCCGCCGAGTTCGTCCCGGTGAGGGGCGCGACCGAGGCCGAACTCGCGGACGCCGCCCAGCTGTCGTCGCTCGCGGACGAGACCCCCGAGGGCCGCTCGATCGTGGTGCTCGCGACGGAGAAGTACGGGCTGCGCGAACGCCACCAGGGTGACCTGACGCAGGCCACCTGGATCGCCTTCACCGCCCAGACCCGTATGTCGGGCGTGGACGTCGACGGCAGGAAGACCCGTAAGGGCGCGGCCGGTTCGGTCGTCGCCTGGGTGACGGAGCGCGGTGGCCGCGTCGCCGAGGACGCCGAGGCTCTGGCCGGCCGGATCTCCGAAGCGGGCGGGACACCGCTGCTCGTCGCCGTCGAGGACGCCTCGGGCGCCCGGGTTCTGGGGGTCGTCCACCTCAAGGACGTGGTCAAGGACGGCATGCGCGAGCGGTTCGAGGAGCTGCGGCGCATGGGCATAAGGACCGTCATGATCACCGGTGACAACCCGCTCACCGCCAAGGCCATCGCCGAGGAGGCCGGCGTCGACGACTTCCTCGCCGAGGCGACGCCCGAGGACAAGATGGCGCTCATCAAGCGGGAGCAGGCCGGCGGCAAGCTCGTGGCGATGACGGGCGACGGCACCAACGACGCCCCGGCCCTCGCGCAGGCGGACGTCGGCGTGGCGATGAACACGGGCACCTCGGCCGCCAAGGAGGCCGGGAACATGGTGGACCTGGACTCCAACCCCACCAAGCTCATCGAGATCGTCGAGATCGGGAAGCAACTCCTCATCACCCGCGGGGCGTTGACCACCTTCTCCATCGCCAACGACGTCGCCAAGTACTTCGCGATCATCCCGGCCATGTTCGCCGCGGTCTACCCCGGCCTCGACAAGCTCAACGTCATGGGTCTGCACTCGCCGAACTCGGCGATCCTCTCCGCCGTCGTCTTCAACGCGCTCATCATCGTCGCGCTCGTACCGCTCGCCCTTCGGGGCGTCCAGTACAGGCCGGCCGGCGCCGACCGGATGCTCCGCCGCAACATCGGGATCTACGGACTCGGCGGCCTCATAGCGCCGTTCGTCGGCATCAAGCTCATCGACCTGCTCATCACCCTCATCCCTGGAATCGGCTGATCAGCTATGAACAATTCCGTCGGAAACAGCGCGCGCCTGATCGGTGCTGCTCTGCGAGCCCTGCTGGTCCTCACGGCCCTGTGCGGGGTCGTCTACCCCCTGGCCGTCACCGGCATCGCCCAGACCGCCTTCGGCGACCGGGCCAACGGCTCGGAGATCAAGGACAAGAGCGGCCGGGTCGTGGGGTCGTCCCTCATCGGGCAGACCTACGACCTCCCCAAGGCCGGCCCTGCCGGCCCCGCCGAGCCGGACCTGAGGTGGTTCCAGCCGCGCCCCTCCCACGGCCTCGGGACCAACAGCGTCAACACGCGGTACTCGCTGCTCCTGTCCGGCGCCACCAACAAGGCCGCCGACAACCCCGACCTCACCCGGCTCGTCGAGGACGCCAGGGCGGCCGTCGTGCGGGACAACTCCACGGCCACGTACACGGTGAAGCCCCAGGACGTCCCGCCCGACGCCGTCACCTCCTCGGGCTCCGGCCTCGACCCGGACATCTCGCCGCGGTACGCCGGGCTCCAGGTCCACCGGGTCGCCGAGCGGAACCACCTCGGCGTCGAGCAGGTCGAGAAACTCGTTGCGGACAGCACCGAGGGCCGCACGCTCGGCTTCATGGGCGAGCCGCGGGTCGACGTCCTGAAGCTCAACATCGCGGTCAGGGCGCTGGCCGGCCGCTGAGGCACGGACCCACGGCCGGGGGCCGGAGACCTCCTAGCGGCGGACCCTCGGCATGCCCAGGCCGATCCAGGAGATGATCTCGCGCTGGATCTCGTTGTTCCCGCCGCCGAAGGTGAAGATCACCGCGGAGCGGTAGCCGCGTTCGAGTTCGCCGTGCAGGACCGCGCCGGCCGAACCCTCCTTCAGGAACCCCGCGGCCGCCACGACCTCCATCAGCAAGGCGTAGGCGTCCCGGCGCGCCTCGGAGCCGTACACCTTGACGGCGGAGGCGTCCTGCGGGGTGAGCGTCCCCTCCTGTACGGCGTTGACCATCTGCCAGTTGAGGAGCTTCATCGCGTCGAGACGGGTGTGGGTGCGGGCGAGGTTCTTGCGGACCCAGCCGAGGTCGATGACGCGGCGGCCGTCGGCGAGCTGGGTGTCGGCGGCCCAGCGCTGGACGTCGTGCAGGGCGCGGATCGCCATGGTGCCGTGGGCGGCCAGGGTGACCCGCTCGTGGTTGAGCTGGTTGGTGATCAGCCGCCAGCCCTTGTTCTCCTCGCCGACCCGGCGCGTGGCGGGGACCCGGATGTTCTCGTAGTAGCTGGCGGTGGTGTCGTGGGAGGCGAGGGTGTTGATGAGGGTGCAGCTGTAGCCGGGGTCGGAGGTCGGCACGAGGAGCATGGTGATGCCCTTGTGCGCGGGGGCGTCCGGGTCGGTGCGCACGGCGAGCCACACCCAGTCCGCGGTGTCGCCGTTGGTGGTCCAGATCTTCTGGCCGTTCACGGTGTACGTGCCGCTGCTCTCGTCGCCCTCGCGCACCGCGCGGGTCTTGAGCGCCGCGAGGTCGGTTCCCGCGTCGGGTTCGCTGTAGCCGATGGCGAAGTCGATCTCGCCGGAGAGGATCCCCGGAAGGAAGTACGCCTTCTGCTCGTCCGTGCCGTACCGCATGATCGTCGGGCCCACGGTGTTCAGGGCCATCAGCGGAAGCGGCACCCCGGCCTGTGCGGCCTCGTCGAAGAAGATGAACTGCTCCATCGGCGTCAGGCCGCGCCCGCCGTACTCCTCGGGCCACCCCACCCCGAGCCAGCCGTCCGCGCCGAGGCGGCGCACCGTCTCGCGGTAGAACCGCTTCTGCGCCGCCGGATCCCCGTACCGGGCGTACACGTTGTCCGGTACGAGCCCGGCGAAGTAGGTCCGCAGCTCGGTGCGCAACTGCTGCTGCTCAGGCGTGTATGCGAGGTGCACGGCCCCTCCAGGACGGTCGCGGTACGGCGGCGCACACAGTAGAACGTGTTCCAAGAATCCGGAAGGGGTGCGGTCGTCGCCCGTCGCGCGTACTCGAACGGCGCCGACCGGTCGCCGGGAGCGGCCCGCGCGGTGAGCATGGGCCGAGGCGTGTGTTCCGTATCCGTGCCCCTCGCGCACCCCTGAACCGGAGGCTTCCCGTGACCACTGCCCGCGACCTGATGACCGCCGACGTACGGTGCGTCCCGGCGTCCGAAACCCTCGACCGCGCCGCCCAGTTGATGCGCGACCACGGGATCGGCGCGCTGCCCGTGAAGGGCGGCGACGGAACGCTGAGCGGTATCGTGACCGACCGCGACATCGTCGTGAAGGCGCTCGCCGCGGGCAAGGACGCCGCCAAGGTCACCGCGGGCGACCTCGCCGAGGGCGTCGTGCACACCGTCGACGCGGGGGCCGACGCCGCGCTCGCCGTGCGGGCGATGAGCGAGGCCCGGATCCGGCGGATCGTGGTGGTCGAGGACGGTACTCCGGTCGGCATGATCACCGAGGCGGACCTGGCCCGCAAGCTCACCGCGGAGGCGTTCGCGACGTACGCGGGCCGGGTGTACGCGTCCTCCTGAGCCGGGCGGCGCCGCACCGCCGCGGCCCGCCGTACGCGGCTGCGCTCGGCCGTCCCCGAGCCCCGGTGGCGCCGGTCCGCGCAAGGGCGTGTGCGCCGGTACCGATGGAGCCCGTGTGCCAGTCCGCGCAAGGGCCTGCGGGCCGGTATCGATGGGGCGTGTGCGCCGGATGCGGACCGGGTAGGCGGGGACCAGAATGGTGCATTACTGGACGAACGTAGGAGGCGGCATGAACAACCGGTCCGATTCCAGCTCGCAGTCCGACCCCGTGACCCCTGACGCGCTGCTGCACACCGGCGCCGGGGGCGAGGTCAGCGCGGAGGACCTGGTGCTGGCCTCCGGGCGGGACGTCACCCCGGAGAGCCTGGCCTGGGCCGAGCGCAAGCTGGCCGCCGAGGGACCCGCCGCCCTGGACAAGCTGCTTCCCTGAGTGAACGGCTCAGTGGTGGGCGGTGGGGCCGGGCTGTGGCCCG